>SLRI01000382.1 GCA_007131045.1 Rhodospirillales bacterium | reverse complement strand
TTGCCCGATGCCGCCAAGTGGCTGCTCGCCGCCGGCATGCTGCTCGGCCGGCTCGAGCTGTTCACCGTCCTCGTCCTGTTCGCCCCCGCCTACTGGCGGAATTGAACCCGGGCGCCTATCTCATTTGCCATGCGTGGATTGATCGACAAGCTCTTCACCAGCCCGCCACCCGCGGCCGAGGGCCCCTCCTCCGATTTCGAGGAGGAGCAGGTGGCCGCGGCCTCGCTCCTGGTCGAGGCGGGCTTGTGCGACGGCAATTTCTCCGAAGAAGACCGCGACCAGATCCGGGGCATCCTCGAGCGCCGCTTCGAGCTTCGCCCGGCGGTCGCCGGCCGCCTGCTCGAGGAGGCCGAGGCCAAGGCCCGGGCCGCTGTCGAGTGGCACGGCTTCACCCGGGTGGTCAAGGAGGCCTACGACCACGACGAGCGAGTCCACCTGATCGAGCTGCTCTGGGAGGTGGCCCTGGCGGACGACCAGCTGCACGACTACGAGGCCTCGCTCATTCGCCGGCTCTGCGGCCTGCTCTACGTCTCCGGCCGCGAGAGTGCCGAGGCGCGCAACCGGGCGAAGGCCCGGCTCGGCATCGCCTGAGCGGCGCTCAGCGCATCCGCCGAACCGTCATCCGGATGGCGTAGATCCGGGCGAGCACGTCTTCCTCGATCGCCAGCGCCACGGCCGGCCGCGGGTTGGTCGAGAGATCGCGCCAGACCTGCTGCTGCTCGGCCCCGGCGAAGTCGACGAGGTCGCCACGATGCCAGTTGCGCGGGAACCAGACGGCCCGCGCGAAGCAGGCATCGAGGTCGGCTGCGAGCCGGGCGAAGCTGCCCTCCAGCATGGAGCCGTTGCCCCGCGGCACCCGCGGCCCGAGACAGGTGTAGGTCCGCTGGCCGTCGATGGTGCAGCGGCTCGAGCCCTCCGGCACCACGACACCGGACCAGGCCTCGCCCCCGAGCGGCATGCCACGCAGCGGCACGTAGCCGAGGGCCTGGGCGTCGACGATGCGCTGCATGTCGTTGCAGAACCGGTCGAGCCGGGTCGAGACCACACCCTCGGGCTCGGGCAGCGGTGCCGTGACTTCGGGCGGCGGCGTCGGCGGTGGCGCCTCCACTGGCGCCCGCGGCGCACAGGCAACGACGAGCAACAGCAGCGCCAACGACAACCCGGTTGCGAACCGCCGCATCTCAGTCGCCGGCGGCATCACGCAAGGCGTCGCCGTCGGTGATGGTCACCGAATGCTTGTCGGGAAGGGCGATCAGCCGCTCCTTGCGCATTATCGTGAAGGCCCGGCTGACCGTCTCGATCGTCAGCCCGAGGAAATCCGCGATGTCGCCGCGGCTCATCGGCAACGGCATGGCCTCGCCCTCGGCGATCCCGCGCCGCTCGGCGATGCCCAAAAGAAAGCTGGCGAGCCGCTCGCGCGCCGACTTCCGGCCCAGGAGCAGCATCTGCGCCTGGGCCGCCGCCAGCTCGTTGCTGGCGAGACTGAGCAGGCGATGCTCGAGCTCGGGGTATTCGACCATCTTTGCCAAGAGCGCCGAGCGCTTGAAGCGACAGGCGGCGGTCGCTGTCACCGCCTCCGCCGAATAGACGTAGTTCTGGCCGTAGGCGAGGCCGATGAAGTCGCCCGGCACCATGAAGCCGGTGATCTGCCGCCTGCCGTCCGGCATCAATTTGTAGAGCTTGAGCATGCCCTCGGTGAGCGTGAAGACGTCGTCCGCGGGATCGCCTTCCTGGAAGAGCTGCCGGCCGGCGGCGAGCTTTCGCGGCTGGGCGATGCTGCTCATCACCATGACGTCGGCCGGATCGAGCGCGCCGCAGAGCGCCAATGGTCGCGCCTCGCAACCGGAACAATCCGCCCGGGCCCCGCAGCAATTGGCCGCCTGACGATCCATTGTCGGTGTTCCTCCTGGCGGCCGCCCCGACGAAAAACACTCGGCTTCATGCCGTACGAGCAGCCGCCCCTGTCAGCCACCTACTATCCATCCAAATTGATGTGGGTCAATGCCGGCCTAATTGCGCTGCGGCATAGGATCGCCCATGGACGCTTCGATGCTCGATCACGCGCCGACCTCCTTGGCCATCGACGGCATCGCCTGGACGTGGCGGGCAGTGACGCCGGCCGGGCTCGAGCCACTCTTGCCGTTCGTCATGGCGGCCGACCCGAGCGGCACCGAAGCGCTCTACTGGAAGCAGGAAGCGACGGCTTGGCTCGACGTTCGCGGCACCCCCCGCGGCATTGTCGGCGTCGAGTGCCTGGCCGGGCTGACCCTCGCCCTCTTCTTCTACGCGCTGCCGGCATCACGCGGGGACGGCCGGCTGTTGGCGATCGAGCGGCTGCGCTGGCTGGAGCTTGCACGGCCGCATCGTTCGCTCGACGCGAGCTTGGCCATCATCGGCGAAAGCGCCCGGCGGTTGGCCTGCGACACGCTGCGCATCCTGCCCCATGCCGCGACCGAGCGGCATGCCAAGGTGGCCCTCGACGAGCGGGCCGAGACGGCCGGCTTCGGACCGGATGCGCGAGGCTGGATACAGCGCCTCTAGCGGCACACTACATGGGTAGCGCCCGTGCGTAGCGATTGACAGCCGGGGCGGCAAAATCTAGCGTGAGCCGAAACAATGAGCGGCCTTGGAACAGGTGTTAAGAGCCTGTCCTCCAAGGCGGTTGCAGGGAGACAGCCGCGACGCAGCGGCCGGTGACGAGCCGGCCGGGCGCACCGTTCGGCCGCCCTCCCGACTGGTTCTGGCTGTAGTAACGGGAGGCTTTCAATGCAATTGAGCCGTGAAGATCTACTTCAGGCTTACATGAAGATGCGGATGATTCGCGAGTTCGAGGACGCCGTGCACGAGGAGTTCTCGGCCGGCAACATCCCGGGCTTCGTCCATCTCTACGCCGGCGAGGAAGCGTCGGGCGTCGGTGTGTGCATGCATCTCGACGATCGTGATGCCATCGCCTCGACCCATCGCGGGCACGGCCACTGCATCGCCAAGAACTGCGACGAGCGTGGCATGATGTTCGAGATCTTCGGCAAGAAGGAGGGCTTGTGCGGCGGCAAGGGCGGCTCGATGCACATCGCCGACCTCTCGAAAGGCATGATGGGTGCGAACGGCATCGTCGGCGGCGGCCCGCCCTTGATCTGTGGTGCAGCGCTCTCGGCCAAGACCTTGAAGACCGGCGGCGTCGCCG
>SLRI01000430.1 GCA_007131045.1 Rhodospirillales bacterium | reverse complement strand
GCGTGCACCATTTCCCCTGACGGCACGGTTGCCTGCCGAGATTGCGAGAGGCGGAAGCTTGAAGATACTCTACGTCGGCGACATCGTCGGCCGCGCCGGGCGGGCGGTGGCCATGGCCGAACTGCCGGGGTTGCGCGAGCGGCTCGGCCTCGATGCCGTCATCGTCAATGCCGAGAACGCTGCCGGCGGCTTCGGGCTCACCCCGGCAATCGCAGCCGACCTGTTCGCGGCCGGCGCCGATCTCTTGACGCTCGGCAACCATGCCTGGGATCAGCGCGAGCTGATCGGCCACATCCAGACCGAGCCCCGGATCATCCGCCCGCTCAACATGCAGCCCGGGACGCCGGGCCAGGGGGTGGGCAGCTGTCGCACCGCGCGCGGCCGGCGGATCGTCGTGCTGCAGGTGATGGGCCGGCTGTTCACCGGGCTCTACGGCGATCCCTTCGCGCATCTCGAGGCCGCCCTCGGCGCCTGGTTCTTGGCCGGCAATGCGGATGCGATCATCGTCGACGTGCATGCCGAGGCGACCAGCGAAAAGGCGGCGATCGGGCATTTTCTCGACGGCCGGGTCACGGCTGTCGTCGGCACCCACACCCATGTGCCGACCGCCGATCACCGGGTCTTGGCCGGCGGCACCGCCTATATCAGCGATGTCGGGATGACCGGCGACTACGACAGCGTGATCGGCATGGACAAGGCGATCTCGCTCGATCGCTGGCGCTCGAGTGTGCCGGGGCCAAGGCTGCAGCCGGCAGCCGGCGAGGCGACGCTCTGCGCCGTCCTGGTCGAGTGCGACCCGAAGACCGGCCTTGCCACGGCGATCACGCCGTTGCGGCTGGGTGGCGGCCTGGAGCAGACTGGCGGCTAGATCCGGCGGCTAGTTGAACAGCGCCCGATCGAGCTTGCCGGTGCGCAGCAGATGATCGACCAGAAGTGCCAGGCGGCCGCTCTCCTGGTGCATCGCGTCCAAAAAGCGCCGGCGCTCGGCCTCGTCGAGATCGGGGTGGTCGCGCAGGATTTCGGCGATCGAGAGGATCGACGCCAAAGGCGTGCGCAGCTCGTGCTCGAGCTCGTCCATCGTCCGCAGCGGACGGTCGAAGGCGGATTGCAGGTCCATGACGATCCTCTCGTGCCGACCGGAGCTCCGGGCTTCCAGTGCTGCAGTGCACCATACATAAAGAGAGTTAAGACCCGGTTGCCGCGAGGGAAGGGTGGTTCGAGCCACTGCGGCGTTTCATCGCTAACGCTCTGGTTGAAGATTGGGCAATTGCCTACCGGCCGAGCACGATCCCCTCGCGCCGCGGGTCGGCGGCACCCTGCCAGCCGTCGGTGGTGCGGGCGATCACGTGCAGGCCGCTGTTGAGATCCTGGATCGAGACGGTGTGGCCCAGCGCCTCGAGCGCAGCGGCGAGGCCGGCGACGTCGCTTTCGGCCTCGAGCGCCGTGTCGCCGTTGAGATTGGTGAAATGGCCGAGCCGCACCGCCTCTCGGGCGTCCATCTGCCAGTCGAGCATGGCGACGATTGTCTTCGCCACATAGTTGATGATGCGCGCACCGCCGGGTGAGCCCAGGACAAGGACCGGGCTGCCTTCGGCATCGAAGACGATGGTCGGCGCCATCGAGCTGCGCGGCCGCTTGTTCGGCTCGACCCGGTTGGCGACCGGCACCCCGTCGACCTCCGGGCGGAAGGAGAAGTCGGTGAGCTCGTTGTTGAGCAGAAAGCCGCCGCTCATCAGCCGGCTGCCGAAGCCGGTCTCGATCGAGCTGGTGAGCGAGACGATGTTGCCGGCGGCATCGACGATCGAGAGGTGGCTGGTGCCGTCGCCGGTGTCGACTGTCTGCGGGGCGAAGGTCGGGCCCTCGCGCCAGGGCGGGTTGCCGGGGCTGGCGGGCGGCATCGCAAGCCCGTGGTCGATCGCCTGGGCGCGCAGCATCAGGTAGCCGGGATCGAGCAGGCCGGCGGTCGGCACCGGCACGAAGTCGGCATCGGCGAGGTAGCGGGCCCGGTCGGCATAGGCGAGCTTCGAGGCTTCGAGGAAGAGGTGGAGGCCCAGGGGTGTCGGCCCGTGGGTGGCCCCTTGGCTGGCCATGTCGACATGGTCGAGGAGGCCCAGGATCTGGCCGACGGCGATGCCGCCCGAGGAGGGCGGGCCCATGCCGCAGACGCTGTGGCCGCGATAGCGGGCGCAGACCGGGGCGCGCTCGATCACGGTGTAGCTTTCGAGGTCGGCCGTGCTCATCCGACCGCCGGCGTCGGTGACCGTGGTGACCAGCGCCTCGCCGATCGCACCCTGGTAGAAGGGCCTGCTGCCGGCTTCGGCGATCGCTTCGAGGGTGGCGGCGAAGGCGGGGTTGGCGAGTGTGGTGCCGGCGGCGCGTGGTGCGCCGTCGGCGTCGAAGAAATAGTCGCGGGTGGCATCGAAGCGATCGAGGCCGCGTTCGGCCGCCGCCTCGATCGCGCCGGCGAGGCGGGGGCTGACGGTAAAACCGGCCCGGGCGAGGTCGATGGTGGGCGCGAGCAGCTCGGCCCAGGGCCGGCTGCCGTAGCGTTCGTGCAGCTCTTCGAGCAGCAGCAGCGTGCCCGGGACACCGACCGAGCGGCCGCCGATCACCGCATCCCAAAAGCCCATCGGCTCGCCGGTTTCCGGCTCGAGGAAGAGGTCGGGGCCGGCGGCCAGCGGTGCGGTCTCGCGCGCATCGAAGCTGTGCAGTGTGCCGGCTTCGGCGTCCCAGTAGAGGAGGAAGCCGCCGCCGCCGATGCCCGAGGATTGGGGCTCGACCAGGTTGAGCATGATCTGGGTTGCGACCATGGCGTCGATCGCGTTGCCGCCCCGGGCGAGCACCGCCTCGCCCGCGGCCACGGCATCGGGGTGGGCGGCGGCGACCATGTGGCGCTCGGCGGCGTGGGCGTCGCCCGCGCCGATGGAGATCGTGGCCTCGGGCTGAGCCGGGGCGTCTGCCAGGGCGGGGGCGGTCGTGAGCGAAATGGTCGAGAGGCCGAGGGCGAAAAGGCCGGGCAGGTGGCGCATGGCGGGACCCTTTTGGATGCTGTGTCGAGCCTAATCGGGCCCGGACGGGTCGCCAAGCATCGCTTGCTGCCGGTCGGGTGGTCGGGCATCAAGGCGGCCGCACCAATGGACTGAACCCAGATGACCGAGACGACAGGCTATCCCACGATCAAGATCGGCCG
>SLRI01000084.1 GCA_007131045.1 Rhodospirillales bacterium | reverse complement strand
CAGCTTTTCGCCGATCTCGGGGTTCGGCAGATGCATCTCGCCTACAACCGCAACAACCCCGCGGCCGGCGGCTGCTACGACGACGACGTGCCCTTGAGCCCGCTGGGCCACCGGGTGGTGGCGGCGATCAACGCGGCCGGGATCCTGATGGACTGCTCGCATACCGGGCACCGCAGCAGCCTCGATATCATGGCGGCATCGAGCGCACCCGTCATCTTCAGCCACGCCAATCCGCAGGCCCTCTGCGACGACAGGCGCAACGTCACCGACGAGCAGATCCGGGCCTGCATCGCCACCGGCGGCATCGTCTGCGTCAACGGGGTCGGCCGGTTCTTGGGCGATCACGCGGCGCGAACGCCGGCCATCCTCCGGCATATCGATCATCTGGTGCAGGCCTACGGGCCGGGGCATGTCGGGCTCGGCATCGACTACAGCTATCCCGCAGGCGGTCTGAACGACGATCCGCCCGGGCTCGACAAGGACTACTGGTGGCCGCCGGCGCACGGCTATGTGGGCGGCTTGAACATCGAGATCGCGGCACCCGAGCAGCTGCCGGAGATCGTCGATGGCATGCTCCGGCTCGGCTACGACGAGGAGGCAATGGCAGGGATCCTCGGGCGCAACATGCTGGAGGTGGCGCGCCGGGTCTGGGGCTGACCCTTTACCGTTTTTTCATCTGTCGGCCTTATGGTCAGGGGCATCGCGGCGCTTTATGAGGGTGTGGTCGAGGTGACAGGGGTGATTTCGGGATGTGCCGATGACCACGGCGATCAGCTATTGGGACGGCGAGTGGCGGGATGCGAGGGAGCCGCTGATCGGCCCGCACGACCACGCCTTCTTCATGGCGAGCGTGGTCTTCGACGGGGCGCGGGCGTTCGGCGGCCACGCGCCGGATCTCGACCGGCATTGTGGCCGGGTGATCGAATCGGCGAAGGGTCTGCTGCTCGAGCCCGGGCTTTCGGCCGAGGCGATCACCGAGCTCTGCCGCGAGGGGGTCGAGAAGTTCCCGAAGGATGCCGAGCTCTACATCCGCCCGATGTTCTTCGCGATGCGCGGCTTCGTCCTGCCCGAGGAGGGCTCGACCCGGTTCGTCTTGGCGATCAACAGCATGGCGATGCCGGCTCCGGGTGAGCTCGGCGTCTGCTTCTCGAGCTTCCGCCGGCCGGCGCGGGACGCCGCACCCACCGACACCAAGGCCGCGTGTCTCTACCCGAACATGCAGCGCGCCCTGGCCGAGGCGAAGCAGCGCGGCTTTCAGAACGCCATCACCTGCGATCCGAACGGCAATGTGGCCGAGCTCGCCACGGCCAATCTCTGGATCGCCAAAGACGGGGTGGCGCTGACCCCTGTGTGCAACGGCACGTTCTTGAACGGCATCACCCGGCAGCGGGTGATCCGGCTGTTGCGCGCCGACGGGGTCGAGGTCGAGGAGGCGACCTTGACCCGGGCCGACATCATGGCGGCGGACGAGGTCTTCACCACGGGCAATTACGGCAAGGTGATGCCGATCACCCGGGTCGAGGAGCGGGCCCTGCAGCCGGGGCCGATCTATCGAAGAGCGCGGCAGCTCTACTGGGACTTCGCGGCTTCGAGCGCTTGATCGCCGGCACCGCTCGCCGCCGCGCCTTCGCTCGCCGATCGCAGCCGTCCCGGCAATCGACGGGTCGGCAGTGTGGCGGCGGGTCGCCAGGCTGGCGGTGGTAGTGGCATTGGTCGGAAGTCGATGGAGTCGGGCAATCGATCGTCTGCCGCGCGGGCTCGGCGGATCGGTTGAACATGGCGCGCAAAGCTGCAATGGTCTGCCGCCGGCGAGCCGGCGGCCGCGATCTCGGGCAAAGAACGCCGGGGCGGCCTGACAGGTGATCAGGGAGATCCAACCATGACCCATCATATCGTGCGTCGGCGTTTCGCCGGGGCCGCCATCGGCGCCGTCGCGTCCTTGGCCATGCTGGCCGGGATGTCGGGAGCCATGTTGGTCGGGACGTCGAGCCCGGCGCTGGCCGATCAGATCGTGCTGCGGCTCTCCTCGCCGGCCACCCCCACCGACCAGCGGGCGGTGGCGCTGACCGAGGTCTTCGCGCCGGCCGTCGCCGACTTCGCCAGCTTCGAGCCGCACTGGAACGCCAGCCTGTTCCGCCAGGGCACCGAACTCGAGGCCATTGCCCGCGGCAATCTCGAGATGTCGATCACCTCGCCGCAGGAGCTCGCCACCATCTTCCCCGAGTGGTCGATCTTCACCGCCGGCTACCTGCACCGCGACGCCGACCATCAGGTCAAGGTGTTCGAAAGCGGCATCATGGACGAGATGAAGGAGCGGGTGGAGGACGAGCTCGGCGTCAAGCTCTTGACCGTCATGTATCTCGGCCGCCGGCAGGTGAACCTGCGCACCGAGGACCGGATCGAGACCCCGGACGACCTCGCCGGCATCAATCTCCGGATGCCGGGCACCGATGCCTGGCTCTTCCTCGGCAGTGCCTTGGGCGCCAATCCCACGCCGCTCGCCTTCACCGAAGTGTATACCGCCCTGCAGACGGGTGCCGTTGACGGCCAGGACAACCCGCTGCCGACGGTGCGCGACAGCAAGTTCTACGAGGTGACGCGGCAGATCGTGCTGACCAGCCATCTGGTCGACCTCAACTACCTCGCCTTCAGCAAACGGGTCTGGGACGAGCTCACGGAGGAACAGCAGGGCATCGTCCAGGCCGCGGCCGACGAGGCGGCGGAGCTCGGCCGGCAGCGGCAGCTGGCGCTCGAGGACGAACTCGCCGACTACTTCGAGGAGCAGGGGCTCGAGGTCTACGAGCCCGATATCGAGGCGTTCAGAACCCGGGTGCAAGAGGCCTACCTGGCGTCCGAGTTCGCCGCCGACTGGCCGGACGGCATGCTGGAGCAGATCAACGCGATCGAATAGGCGGGGCTTTCGATGCGAGCGACGCTCGGCTGGCTGAAGGCCAGGGCGGAGAACGTGGCGGCTGGCCTGCTCGCCGCGCTCTTTCTCACCTTCGTCCTGCAGATCGTCGCCCGCTACGTCTTCAACTATCCCCTGGGCTGGACCATCGAGGTTTGCCTCACCCTCTGGCTCTGGCTGGTCTTCTGGACCGCCGCCTTCGTCCTGAAGGACCAGGACCACGTCCGCTTCGATCTTCTGCAGGTCGCAACCTCCAGGCGGGTCCAGCAGGTCTTCGCCCTGGTCT
>SLRI01000552.1 GCA_007131045.1 Rhodospirillales bacterium | reverse complement strand
TGGCGACGCAGGCGTCGTTGCCGCTCTGCACGATGATGCCCTGCAACAGGTCGTGCACGGAGACCCGGGTGCCGACCTCGATGAACATCCGCGAGCCGCCCATCCGCCAGGCCCGCTCGCTCACCGGGATCATCTGATCGAGGGTGAGGTTGCCGGCCTCGAGCTCCTCGAAGGCCACCAGTGCTGTCATCAGCTTGCTCATCGAGGCTGGCGGGATCGCCTCGTCGGGGTTCTTCTCGAACAGCACGTCGCCGCTGCGGTGATCGATCAGGATCGCAGCACGGGCCGCGGTCTCGAAGGTTTGGGCCAGGGCCGGGGCAGCGATCAGCCAGCACAGGCAGGCCAACGCGGCGAAACGGGTGACGGACGGGAGCATCGAGATCGACATCCTCCAAAAGCACCCGGAACGCCGGCGGTCCGGGCTCACGAGCAACTGATCACCATGGCGTCACGATAGCCCAGCCCGTGGACCCGGGCGAGCTTGCCGAAAGCGTCGCGGCGGCTCGGATAGGGGCCGAGGCGCACCCGGGTCGCCGGGCCGGCTGCCGCATCCAGCTCGACCCTGCCGAGCCGCTGCAACTCGCCCGCCAGGCGTCGTGCATTGGCCGCCTCGCTAAAGGCCGCGACCTGGACGAAATGGCTGTCGCGGCTCGGGCAGCCGTCGCTGATGGTGGCGGTGGTGGCCGCGGTCGAGCGGACCGCCGTCACCGGCCCGCGGGCGGCTGGGCTCGGGGCGGGAGCGGCGGCGGCCACCGCGGTGGCCGGGCGGGTCGAGGTGCCGGCCACGGGCGGGGTGCCGTGCGCCGGCAGCAGGGAAACGAAGCGGACGCGCACCCGGGCGAGGCCCTGGCCCTCGAAGCCGAGCTCGCGGGCCGCTGCCTGGCTGAGGTCGATCAGCCGGTTGTCGTGGAACGGGCCGCGGTCGTTGACCCGCATCTTCATCGTCCGGCCGTTCTCGAGGTTGGTCACCTCGACCAGGCTCGGCATCGGCAGGGTCGGGTGCGCGGCACTGATCTGCCGCATGTCGAAGATCTCGCCGTTGGCGGTCGGCCGGCCGTGGAACTGGCGGCCGTACCAGGAGGCGACGCCCACGGCTTGGTAGTTTGGATCGAACTCCGGGTAGTACCAGACGCCGTTGATCTGGTAGGGCGTGCCGAGCTTGTAGGTGCCGTGCGGGGCGGTGCGCAGCGGGTCGTCCGGGACGCGCGGCAGGCTCGGCGGCCGGCTCGAGCAGGCGGCGAGAAAGACCGCCAAGAGGGCCACGGCGAGGAGGGACCGTCGAAGCCGAATCAGCCGCCAAGCGCGCTGGCGCATCAGCTGCGAATCGCGTTGGCGAGGAGCCCGACGCTCGTCGCGAAGTAGGTCGATCGGTTCCAGCGCATCAGCACCCGAAAGTTGTCGTAGACGAGATAGCTCGGGCCTCGGCCGTCGTCCATCTTCAACAGCGAGGCATCGATCGCGACCGCCGGCAGGTCACCGCCGTCGGCGCGCCGCACCCCGGCCGCCTGCCAGCGGGACAGCGGCCGCCGCTCGTCGAGGCCGCTGGTCGTCACCCCGTTCTGCACCCGCACCTCGCGCCCCCAGATATAGCGCCGGTCCCAGCCCATCCGGCTGAGATAGTTGGCCATCGAGGCGAAAACGTCGGCCCGGTTGCGCCAGATGTCGCGCTTGCCGTCGCCGCTGCCGTCGACGGCGTAGGCGAGGAAGGTGGACGGCATGAACTGCGACTGGCCCATCGCCCCGGCCCAGGAGCCGTTCATCGCCTCGGGCGTGATGTCGCCGGCATCGAGGATGCGCAGCGCGGCCATGAGCTCGCCCGAGAAGAACGCGGCCCGCCGTCCCTCGTGGGCCAGCGTGGCGAGCGAGGCGATCACCGGAAAGCCGCCGGTGTTCTCGCCGAAATTCGATTCGATCCCCCAGAGTGCTACGATCACCTCGGCCGGCACGCCGTACTCTGCCTCGACCCGCGACAGCAGTGCGCGGTGCTCCTCGAGCAGCCGACGGCCTTTTTGGATGCGGGCGTTGTTGATCACCCGCTCGCGGTACTGGACGAAGGTCATCGTCCCTTCGGGCTGGCGCCGGTCGAGCTCGATGACGCGCGGGATCGGGGCCACGCCGGCGAGCGCCCGCTCGAGCGTGCGCTCGCTGACTCCGGCGGCCCGGGCCTCGGCCCGGAACTCGGCCAGCCAGTCGTCGAACGCGACCGCCGCCCGCCCCTCGCCCGGTCCGAGCGCGGCAGCGGCCAGAACGAGCGCCAGGAGGGCCACCACGACCCGGCGGCCGAGTGCCGCTAGCCGGCCGGTGGCTCGGGCAAAGATCGTCATGCGCGCAACTGCAGCCATCCTCGATCCACCTTCGACATTGTTACCGGTTCGATCCTACCGGAAGTTACGCTAGCCTACCTGAAGTTATGCTGGCAGCGCCGCCGCCGATCAAGCCACGGCGGCCGCTCAGTAGGCCACCGTGATATAGCGAACACGCTCGCTGATCCGAAGGGCGATGGCGCTCGCCCGCTGATTGGCGGCGGCCAGCCGGTCGGCCGCGCCGGTGCCGCCGATCCTGCCTGTCATGTCGGCCCTGCTCTGGGCGGGCACGGTGAAGCCGCCCGGGCGCAGCGCCGCTGTCGACTGCAGCTGCCCGGTCAGCTCTGCGATGCGGACCGAGGCTGGGGTGATGCCGGCGCCGCCGCCGCCGCAGCTCTGGTCGAGCAGCCCCGACGGGCCGATCCGGATCCGGCAGGGCTCGACCACCTGCACGCGGATCTCGAGGGTCGTCTCTCGACCGGCTGCATGGGCCGGCTCGCTCTTGATCATGCCGGCCGCGATGACGGTCAGCGCCGCCGCTGCCGGCACCATGATGCGACCGCGGGCCACCCGCTCCACCATCGCGCCTACTCCTGCTCCCGGGCGCGTTGCTGCACCTCGGTCCCCGACGCTATAGCACAACCTTAGCTTGAGTGTGTTACTTTCGCTTAACCAAATGCGAGTAGCACATCAAAAATTGACGAGCACGGTCAGCGCGTCGCTGTAGGCGCCGGGCGGCACCGGGTCCTGCGCCGGGACGCGGCCGTAGATGGTCAGCCGGGTGGTGCCGTCGCCGTCGCTGGTGACGTTGCGGGTGGTGCTGCCGCCGCTGCCGTCGCCCCAGGGCAGGCTGCGGGTCGCATCGGGGTAGAGCTCGTAGATCAGCTGGCCGCCGTTCGG
>SLRI01000596.1 GCA_007131045.1 Rhodospirillales bacterium | reverse complement strand
TCCTTGGGCTTCCTGGCCTCGAACAGCTCGGCCACCCGCGGCAGACCGCCGGTGATGTCACGGGTCCTAGATGCCTCCTTCGGCAGCCGGGCGAGCACGTCACCCGCCTGCACCTCGGCCCCGTTCTCGATGGTGAAGATCGCCCCCACCGGCAGGTAGTGCCGGGCCTCGTTGCCCGACGGCAGGATGATCGGCTCGCCTTCCTTGGTCTGCAGGAGGATCGACGGCCGGAGGTTGCCGGAGCGAGCGTTCTGCCGCCAGTCGATCACCTCCTTCGAGGCCTTGCCGGTGGTCTCGTCCTGCACCTCGCGGAAGCTCAGGCCCTCGCCGAGGTCCTGGTATGCGATCACACCTTCGGTCTCGGCCACCACCGGCAGGGTGTGCGGGTCCCACTCGGCGATCACCGTGTCCTTCTCGACCCGGCTGTCGGGCTCGACCTTGAGCCTCGCACCATTGGGCAGCTTGTGGCGCAGCTTCTCGCGGCCGACCTCGTCGTAGAGAACGACCTCGGAATTGCGCCCGAGCACCACCGTTCGGCCCTGGCTGTCGGTGACCAGGCGGGGGTTCAAGACCTTGACCTCACCGGCGACGGGGGCCTCGATCGCCGACTGCTCGGCCTGGCCCTGTGCTGCACCACCGATGTGGAAGGTGCGCATGGTCAGCTGGGTGCCGGGCTCGCCGATCGACTGGGCGGCGATGACGCCCACCGCCTCGCCGATATTGACCGGCGTGCCGCGGGCCAGGTCACGGCCGTAGCAGGCGCCGCAGACCCCGCCCGAGCTCTCGCAGGTGAGCACCGAGCGGACCTTGATGACGTCGATCCGCAGCGCGTCGATGCGCCGGGCGAGCACCTCGTCGACCAGCGTCTGGGCCGGGATGACCACCTCGCCGGTCTGCGGCGCCACAACGTCCTCGGCCACCGTGCGGCCGAGGATCCGCTCGCCGAGCTCCTCGTCGGGGGCGGCCTGAAGGGTGATGAACTGCTCGGTCCCGCAATCCTCCTCGACGATGACGCAGTCCTGCGCCACGTCGACCAGCCGGCGGGTGAGGTAGCCCGAGTTCGCCGTCTTCAAGGCGGTGTCGGCCAGGCCCTTCCTCGCGCCGTGCGTCGAGTTGAAGTACTCGAGCACCGAGAGGCCTTCCTTGAAGTTGGAGATGATCGGCGTCTCGATGATCTCGCCCGAGGGCTTGGCCATCAGGCCGCGCATCCCGGCCAGCTGCTTCATCTGCGCCGGCGAGCCGCGCGCTCCGGAATGGGCCATCATGTAGACCGAGTTCGGCTGCTTGAAGCGGCCGTGCTCGTCCTTGCTCAGATGGACCGACTGAATCGCGTCCATCATCTCGTCGGCGACCTTGTCCGAGCAGCCCTGCCAGGCGTCGACCACCTTGTTGTATTTCTCGCCCTTGGTGATCAGGCCGTCGGCGTATTGCTGCTCGTACTGCTTGACCAGTTCCTGCGTCCTGGTGACGAACTCGTGCTTGCCGGACGGGATGATCATGTCGTCCTTGCCGAACGAGATGCCGGCCTTGCAGGCGTAGGAAAAGCCCAGGGTCATCAGCCGGTCGGCGAAGATCACCGTCTCTTTCTGGCCGGTGTGGCGGTAGACGACGTCGATGACGTTCGACACCTCCTTCTTGGTCAGGGTCCGGTTCAAGAGGGCCTCGAAGTTGACCTCCTTGTGCTGCGGCAGGATCTCGGCGAGCAGCATCCGGCCGGCCGTCGACTCGACCAGCTTGGGCTCGATCTCGCCCTCGTTGTTCACGGTGTCGATCCGGCACTTGATCTTGGTGTGCAGGGTGACGAGCCCCGAGGCCAGGGCGTGCTGCGCCTCGGCGACGTCGGAGAAGATCATCCCCTCGCCGGGTTCGCCCTCGATCTCCAGCGACAGGTAGTAGAGGCCGAGGACGATGTCCTGGGTCGGCACGATGATCGGCTTGCCGTTGGCCGGGCTGAGGATGTTGTTGGTCGACATCATCAAGACGCGGGCCTCGAGCTGCGCCTCGAGCGACAGCGGCACGTGGACGGCCATCTGGTCACCGTCGAAATCCGCGTTGAAGGCGGTGCAGACCAGGGGGTGCAGCTGGATCGCCTTGCCCTCGATCAGGGTCGGCTCGAATGCCTGGATGCCCAGCCGGTGAAGCGTCGGCGCCCGGTTGAGCATCACCGGGTGCTCGCGGATCACCTGCTCGAGGATGTCCCAGACCTCCGGCCGCTCCTTCTCGACCATCCGCTTGGCGGCCTTGATCGTCTGCGCCTTGCCGTAGAGCTCGAGCTTGGCATAGACGAAGGGCTTGAACAGCTCGAGCGCCATCTTCTTCGGCAGGCCGCATTGGTGCAGCTTCAACTCGGGGCCGACGACGATGACCGAGCGACCCGAATAGTCGACGCGCTTGCCGAGCAGGTTCTGCCTGAAGCGGCCCTGCTTGCCCTTGAGCATGTCGGACATCGACTTCAAGGGCCGCTTGTTGGCACCGGTGATCACCCGGCCACGCCTGCCGTTGTCGAAGAGCGCGTCGACCGATTCCTGCAGCATCCGCTTCTCGTTGCGGACGATGATGTCGGGGGCGCGAAGCTCGATCAGCCGCTTGAGGCGGTTGTTGCGGTTGATGACGCGGCGGTAGAGGTCGTTGAGGTCCGAGGTCGCGAACCGGCCGCCGTCCAAGGGCACGAGCGGGCGCAGCTCGGGCGGGATCACCGGCACCACCTCGAGCACCATCCACTCGGGCTTGTTGCCGGATTCGAGGAATGTCTCGGTGAGCTTGAGCCGCTTGACCAGCTTCTTGCGCTTGGCCTCCGACGTGGTCTCGACCAGATCGGCGCGCATCTGCTCGCGCTCGCGCGGCAGGTCGAGCGACTTGAGCATGTCGCGCACCGCCTCGGCGCCGATCCCCACCTGGAAATCGTCGCCGAACTCGTCGCGGTAGCGCATCACCTGCTCCTCGTTGAGGAGCTCGTGCTGCTTCAAGGGCGTCAGGCCCGGCTCGATCACCACCCAGTTCTCGAAGTAGAGCACGCGCTCGAGGTCACGCAGCGTCATGTCGAGCAGGATGCCGATCCGGGTCGGCACCGACTTCATGAACCAGATATGCGCCACCGGGGCCGCGAGCTCGATATGGCCCATCCGCTCGCGGCGGACCTTGGACTGGATGACCTCGACACCGCACTTCTCGCAGACGATGCCCTTGTACTTCATCCGCTTGTA
>SLRI01000534.1 GCA_007131045.1 Rhodospirillales bacterium | reverse complement strand
GTGCGCCGCTTCGTCGGCGGGCCGGATTTCACCATGGGCGACATTCCCTTGGGCTGCGCCTATTGGCGCTACCGCAACCTGCCGGTCGAAAAGCCGAGCCTCGCCAATATCGAGCACTGGTACGCCCGGCTCGAGGAGCGGCCGGCCTATCGCCGCCACGTGATGCTGCCGGTGACCTGAGAGCCTGTCCGCCCGGCAGCGCCGATGATGGACAAGGAAGCGGCCGCCGCCGGCGAGACTCCCGACGAAGCGCCACCCTTCTCGCTCAAGGGTGCCCTGCGCGACCTCTATTTCGGCGCCGACAGGCGAGCCGCCCGCTTCCAGTACGCCCTGATCGTCGTCGATGTCCTGATCATCTTCTTCTTCCTCACCGTCACGTTCATGGCCGATGCGGCGTGGCTGCTCTGGGTCGATCTGGCCCTCGCCGTCCTGCTCGCCCTCGACCTCGCCGCCCGCATCTACATAGCCCAGCATCCAGTGCGCCAGCTGCTGCACTGGATCACCATCGCCGACATCGTCGTCGTCGTCTCGCTGATCCTGCCGCTGTTCACCGGCGACTACGCCACGCTCGCCTTCCTGCGGGTCCTGCGCGCCGCCCGGCTGGCCCGCTCCTACCACCTCTTCGAGACCCTCAAGCGCCGGCACAAATGGGTCCGCCAGCACGAAGACCCGATCCAGAGCGCCATCCACATGGTGCTCTTCCTGTTCGTCACCACGGCACTCGTCTACGTCCACCAGGCCGATCGCAACCCGACGATCGAGACCTATGTCGACGCCCTCTACTTCACCGTGGCGACCCTCACCACCACCGGCTTCGGCGACATCACCCTGGTCGGCGAGAGCGGCAAGCTGCTCTCCGTCGCCGTCATGATCGTCGGCATCGCGCTCTTCATCCGCCTGGCGCAAACCATCTTCATGCCCGCCCGCATCCGCCACCGGTGCCCCGAATGCGGCCTCTTCAAGCACGAGCCCGACGCCGTCCACTGCAAGCACTGCGGCGCCACCCTCGACATCCCGAGCGAAGGGTGAGCACCGAAATAGGAATTATAGCCACTAGCGCTCTTCGGGTCAAGCCTGCGAGCGGGATCGTTCGGCAAATCAGGGGGTGCATCGCCCAGCCGTTCGTGGCGTTGCCCTGGACCAATCGATCAATGCATTGAAACCAAAACAGAATCGAGGCCCGACTGCGACAAGTTGGCGGCTCGGGTTCGTTCGCGAGAGTCGGGTTCGTTCGCTCCCCAGCCGGGTTCGTTCGTCGATTCTGTGGGTTCGCTCGTCGCCGCCGTGGGTTCGTTCGTGGCCGAATCGGGCGAAATGAGTCGATAGATGCGCCATAAGGAGTCGTGATGGCGCATATATCGACTCATTTCTCGGATCATGGCGCATCAGACGACACATTTCTCAGGTTATGTGTCGTATAGCGGCACAACCCGAGCGCCAATGAGTCGATATATGACGCATGATTCTCGAACTTGTTGGCAGGCATATGATTCAGGATAAGCATTGCTTATCGGAAGAAATGTTGGGCGGTAATGCCTAGCCGGCCCCTGCCGTCTTCTGCGTGCAGAGGAGGGAAAGCCCGGGGGAAATGATTTCCCCCGGGCCCCCTCGGGACTTCGGGTTGTTTGCCGGTCGGTCGGGGTCGAGTGTCGGACCGATCCACCATCTTGCGTGGTGGCGGCGGCGCCGGCCGCCCCGAGAGCGTGCTCAGAGCTTCAAAACGGCTTCGGTGATCTCGAGGTCTTCCTTCAGCGGCCGCTTGGGTGCCAGCTTCTTTTTCTCGAGCGCGCCGTGGTAGGCCTCGACCGCTTCCTTGGGTTTCACCTCGCCCTCGACGATCTGCCGCATCAATGCCACGATCTCGAGCGGGTCCTCGGCGAGGTTGATCTTGCGCCCGAACAGGACGACCCGTGCCCCGCCCTTCTGCGACTTCTGCAGGAGCTCGAAGGTGTCGCGCGTGGTGCCGGCCCCGCCGCCGAGGATGCCGACGATGATCGACGGGTCGTAGGCGACGAGCTCTTCGAGGGCGCGCGGGCCGTTGTAGACGATCTTGAGAAATTGCGGGCGCTGGTGCAGCGGCACGGCGGCGATGACCCGGACGATGTTGTCGTTGACGAACTGGCCGATCTCCTCGGACTTCAGCTTTTCCATGCCGACATTGGGGTTGAACACCTCGAGGAAGTGCTTGAACCCGAGATCCTCGGCCTCGACCCGGAACTCGCGGTAGAGATCGCCGGCGAGCGCGTCGGTCTCTGCGTCGTTCATGAAGGTGATCGAGTAGAGGCCGAGGTCGGTCAAGGACTTGGCGTGCTCGACCAGGGCCGTGCGGTGCGGCACCGAGGGCTGTTCTTTGTAGCGACTGTGCCGGGCACCCCAGATGTCGGTCGTATCATTGGCGCGGATGGCGGTGCCCATTTTCGAGCCCTCGAAAACGCCGCGCGCGACGAGACGATCGAGGTTGCCGAGCGAGAGCAGCATCATGTCGAGGACGTCCTGCTCGACCAATGCCGCCACCTGGGCGAGGTGGTCCTCGGCCGACTTGTAGCGCCCGGTGGGCTTGCCCTTTGCGTCGAGCACCGGGCCCGGCATCGGGATGCCGCCGCCCATGTCGCCGTCCTTGGCGTCGCAGATGATGAAGTCCTTGGCGCCACTCGGATCCTTGCGGATCCGGTCGAGCTTCTTGTCGAGGCGGTTCTTGGCCATGTCGGTCTCGGTCTCCTGGACCCAGCGAGGGTCGATCGCAAACGAAAGAGCGCCAGCGCGCGCGCCCCTCATGCCACAACCGTACAGCAGACACGAGACCCGCCGTGCCACAATCCGACCCGCCACACCCCACCACCACTGATTGACGCTCGCCCGCATCCTCATTAGATAGCCGAAGCATGGAGACGTGGCCGAGTGGCTGAAGGCGGCGGTTTGCTAAACCGTTATACAGGGAGAACCTGTATCGGGGGTTCGAATCCCCCCGTCTCCGCCAGATCATATTAGAAATCAATAGCTTAAAAGACAACTGGCGAGTTACCCAACAAAAACAGCCCTACATCCAAAAATCGCTCGAGAGGGTGGGCAGGCGGCAGAGGTGGCTCGGAGAATCTGGACAGTGGGATAAGTGGATTTTCTGCCTGAGGGCGGCGAGGATCGCCGCGGATCAGGAGAGCACATGACGAAGCGAACACGTCGGAATCACGAGGCCGGCTCTCGAGGCG
>SLRI01000122.1 GCA_007131045.1 Rhodospirillales bacterium | reverse complement strand
CCTCGACTGAGGGGCCGGTAGAGGCTTTCTGGAGAGCTGCATGAGCGTGAAGACCCGGCCCTCGGCCACCCCGCCCACGGCCGCGCGCGAGCCGGTGGCCCTCGAGCGGCACGGGATCCGCTGGATCGACCCTTATGCCTGGCTCCGCGACCCGGGCTATCCGAAGGTCGAGGATCCCGCCATCCGGGCCTACCTCGAGGCCGAGAACGCCTATTTCGAGGCGGTGATGGCGCCGCACCAGGAGCGCATCGAGAGCCTGCACGCCGAGCTCAAGGGGCGGCTGAAGGACGACGACAGCTCGGTTCCGGTGCCGGACGGCGACTGGCTCTACCACTGGGCCTATACGCCCGGTGCCCAGTACCGCACCTGGTACCGGGCGCCACGTCAGGGCGGCGAGGCTGTGGTCATCCTGGACGAGCCGGCGATGGCCCGCGAGCAGAGCTACTTCAACTTGGGTGGCCTCGCCGTCAGCCCCGATGCCGGGCTCCTGGCCTTTGCCACCGACACCGACGGCTCCGAGCGCTACGTCATCGAGCTGAAGGATCTGGCGACCGATACGCCCGTCGGCGAGGCGATCAGGAACACCTCGGGCGGCATCGTCTGGGCCGCCTGCAGCAGCACCTTCTTCTACGTCGAGCTCAACGAGAATCTCCGCCCCTACCGGGTCCGCCGGCACCGTCTCGGCCATCCACCGGCGGACGACCCGATCGTCTACGAGGAGGACGACCCGGCCTTCTTCGTCGGCCTGGGCCTGACCCAGAGCCGGCGCTTCGTCACCATCTCGAGCGGCAGCCACGTCACCCGCGAGATCCGCCTGATCGAGGCGGCTCGGCCCGAGGAGCCGCCGTTGCTCGTGGCGCATCGCCGCGACGGCCATCGCTACAGCGTCGAGCACGCGGCCGACCGCTTGTGGATCAGGACCAACGACGTCCACGAGAACTTCCGCCTGGTCTGGGCGCCCATCCAGGACCCGGGCGAGACGGGCTGGCAGGAGGAGATCGCGGGCTCGGACGACGACTACCTGATCGGCGTCACCTGCTTTCAGGACTTCATGGTGATCACCGAGCGCCGCCACGGCCAGGCCAACCTCCGGGTGCGCCGCTGGGACGGCAGCGAGCACGCCGTCGACTTCAAGGAAGCCGTCTATACCGCCGGCCTCGGCGACAATCGCGAGTTCAGGGCGACGCGGCTCCGGCTCGGCTTCTCGTCGCTGACCACGCCGGGCACGGTCTACGACTACGATCTCGACAGCCGCACCCTCGAGACGCTGAAGGTCCAGGAAATCCCCTCGGGCTACGACCCTTCTCTCTATGTCGGCGAGCGCCTCTGGGCCGATACCGCCGACGGCACCGAGATTCCGATCTCCGTCGTCCGCCGAAAGGACTTCCCGCTCGACGGTTCGGGCCGGCTCTTTCTCTACGGCTACGGCGCCTACGGGATGGGCATGCCGCCCTCGTTCAACGCGTCCCGCCTGTCGCTGCTCGATCGCGGCTTCGCGTTTGCCATCGCGCATGTCCGGGGCGGCGACGAGCTGGGCTATCGCTGGTACCGCGAGGGCAAGCTGGCCGCGAAGACCAACAGCTTTACCGATTTCATCGCCTGTGCGGAGACCCTGATCGGGGCCGGCTACGCCGCACCCGGCGAGATCGCGATCCGCGGCGGCTCGGCCGGCGGCATGCTGATGGGGGCCGTGGCCAACCTGCGCCCCGAGCTCTGGCGCTGCGTCGTCGCCGAGGTGCCGTTCGTCGACGTCTTGAACACCATGCTCGACGAGACCCTGCCGCTCACCCCCATAGAATGGCCCGAATGGGGCAACCCCTTGACCTCGAAGGAGGATTTCGAGCGCATCCGCAGCTGGTGCCCGTACGAGAACATCGAGGCCAAGGCCTATCCGGCGATGCTGGTGACCGCCGGCATCAGCGATCCCCGGGTCACCTACTGGGAGCCCGCCAAATACGTCGCCAAGCTGCGCGCCACCAAGACCGACGACAACCTCTTGCTGCTCAAGACCAACATGGACGCCGGCCATTTCGGCGCATCCGGCCGCTTCGACGCCTTGAAGGAGCATGCCGAAGTGCTGACCTTCGTGTTGGCGTGCTTCGGGGTGACGACCGACAGAGAGGATGGTTCGGCTGGCGCATCGCCTCGAGAGGTGATGCGCGGCGGCCCCTGATCGTGGTATATCTCGCAAAGGTGGCGGCGATCGGGTGTGTCTGGTCGGTCGTCGCCCGGGGCGATCGACGAGCTTATTGGCCAACAACTGGGGAAACGCTCATGACGCTCGCTATCGGCGCTACTGCTCCCGACTTCACGGCCGAGACGACCGAGGGTCGGCTCAATTTCTACGACTGGGCCGGTGACAGCTGGGTCGTGTTGTTCTCGCATCCCAAGGACTTCACGCCGGTCTGCACAACCGAGCTCGGTGCGATGGCGCGGATCAAGCCCGAGTTCGACAAGCGCAACTGCAAGATCATCGGGCTCAGCGTCGATCCGGTCGAGGATCACGTCCGCTGGTCGCGGGACATCGAGGAGACGATGGGGGCCGCCCCCAACTACCCGATGATCGGCGACGACCGGCTCGAGATCGCCAAGCTCTACGACATGCTGCCGGCCAGTGCCGGCGACACGGCCCAGGGCCGCACCCCCGCCGACAACGCCACCGTGCGCAATGTCTACGTCATCGGCCCGGACAAGAAGATCAAGCTGGTGATCTCCTACCCGATGAGCACCGGCCGCAACTTCGCCGAGATCCTGCGCGCCATCGATTCGCTGCAGCTGACGGCCGAGCACCAGGTTGCGACGCCGGCCGACTGGCAGGACGGCGGCGACGTGATCATCGTGGGCGCGTTGTCCGACGAGGACGCCAAGGTCAAGTTCCCGAACGGCTGGACGGCGCCCAAGCCCTATTTGCGGATCGTCCCGCAGCCCAAGCGCTGAGAGCCTTCTTTCAGGGGAGCCGGCCGTGATGCGGGTGCGCAATCACCGGATCGACGACATCTGGCACGCGATGACCAGCAACGTCTCGTCCAGGACGACCATTCGGCCGCGCTTTCTCTTGATGCACTACACCACCGGCTGGAGCGGGCCGGGCAGTCGCGACTGGCTGCTCGGCCGTGCCGGCGGCCATCCGGGGAGCGGGGTGAGTGCGCATCTGGTGATCGACCGCGACGGCACGGCCTGGCAGATCTGCCCGTTCAACCGGCGCTCCT
>SLRI01000420.1 GCA_007131045.1 Rhodospirillales bacterium | reverse complement strand
TTGGCGCCGAGTGCGGCCCGGTTGGGCGTGCCGTCCAGGGCGATCAACGCCGCATCGAGGGCGGCCTGGTCCGCTGCGTCTATGCCGCGCAGCGCGGGGGCGATCCGCTCGCGCAGACCCGCCAGGGCAGCGCTCACGCCGTAGCCGCCGAAGGCAGTGCCACCATCCCGGCGATCGACCGCCTCGGCCGCGCCCTTCGACGCACCGGCGGGTGCCATCGCCCGGCCCGTGGCGCCACCCTCGAGCCGCACCTCCGCCTCGACCGTCGGCCGCCCCCGACTGTCGTAGACCTGCCGGCCCAGCACGCTTTCGATCAGCATCAGCGCTCCGCTCCATCCAGCCCGCCGAACCAGGCCTCGCGAAAGCTCGCCAGGCGGCCCAGGGGCTCGGTCAGGTGATGAATGGCAAAAGCCCGCACATCGGCCTTCTGCTTGCCCGTGGTCAGGTACTCGACCGGCGACTTGCCGTCGATCCGGGCCAGCATCAGCCCCGGCAGCAGCGAGGCGATGCGTGCTTCGAGCGCATCCTTCGATTCCCACGCCACGTGGCCCAGGTAGGCATCCGTCAGCGCCATGAAGGACTGGGCCAAGGGTGGGGCGAAGGCCGGCCGAAAGATCGCCTTGAGGCAGAGATGGTTCAGCACGAAGGCGACATCGAACGCCGGGTCACCGTACCAGGCGCATTCGGCGTCGAGCAGGACGGGCCCCAGCCGCCCGACCAGGATGTTCTTCGGGCTGACGTCGCCGTGCACCAGCACCCGCTTGGTCGAGGCCGTCCGCCGGGCCAGCCCGCGCAGGCTCGAGGCCACCATCGGCTGCGCCTCGGCGGTGGCCAAGAGGTAGGGCTCGAGGCGGATCGCCTGAAAGATCGCGTCGCTCTTGAAGGTCTCGGCGATCGCCGGGTCACCCGCCGTCCGCGCGTGGATCTTGCCCAGTCGGTCGCCCACGGCGCGCGCGACCTCGGGATCGATGCGCCCTTCCATGAGCTCGCTCTTCCAGAGCGGGTAGGCCGCGGGATCGAGATAGCGGGTGACGAGTGCCGCCGCACAGCGATCGGCATGCAGCAGCGGCGGCACGGCGCCCGGCACCAGCCGGTCGACCACCTCGAGATAGGCCGCCTCGTAGTTGTTCCGCTCGATCGGCACCCGCCAGTCGGCCACCACCTTGAGCTTGGCCAAGGCCCGTTTGACGCAATAGCGCCGCCCCTCGATGTCGACCCGCCAGATGTCCGAGGAGACACCGCCGGAGAGCGGCTGCATCGGCGGCAAATCGCCGAGCTCGAGCAGCCCCGCCCGGCGCAACACCGCCAAAATCTCGCTGTTCCATCCGACCCGCAAGGCAGCATTCCTGATAGGCTCGACCTCGACGAACAATTTCGAGTGAGGCGAGCGTGACCGTCGTTCTGTTCCATTACCAAGCCCCGCCCGCCCTGGCGAGACGTCTGGTGGATTTGAAAGCAGAGGGGATCGACGTCAGCATCGTCGATCCCGAGGACGCGGCCGGCCTCGCTGCAGCATTGCCCGCGACGGAGGTCCTCTGGCACGTCCTGGCCCCGGCCGACGCCGCGCTCATCGCCGCCGCACCCAAGCTCCGCCTGATCCAGAAATGGGGCGTGGGCCTCAACACCATCGATCTCGACGCCGCGCGGGCCCGGGGCATCCGGGTCGCCAACATGCCGGGCACCAACAGCCGGGCCGTGGCCGAGCTCTCCTTGCTGCTCATGCTCGCCTGCCTGCGCCGCCTTTATGCGGTCGAGACCGGCTTCAGGGACGGGCGCTGGGCACCGCCGGCCGATGTCATGGCCGGCCTCGGCGAGCTCGCCGGGAGAAGGGTCGGCCTCGTCGGCATGGGGGCGGTGCCGATGCTCCTGGCCCCGATTGTCGGCGCGATGGGGGCGGAGGCGGTCTACTGGAGCCGCACCGAGAAGCCCGGCGTCCCGGCCCGCTGGCTCGAGCTCGACGAGCTCTTGGCGACCAGCGACATCGTCTCGCTGCACTTGCCGCTGACGCCGGATACGCAAGACCTCGTCGACATCGGCAAGCTGAAGCGCGGGGCGATCCTGGTGAACACGGCCAGGGGCGGTCTCGTCGACGAAGGGCGCTTGTACGAAGCCCTCGCAGCCGGCCGCATCGCCGCCGCCGGTCTCGACGTCTTCGCCGAGGAGCCCGTCCCGACGGACCGCCCGCTACTCCAGCTTCCCAATGTCACCGTCACCCCGCACCTCGCCTGGCTCACCGCCGAGACCCTCGAGCGCTCGCTGGCCGTCGCGGTCGAGAACGTTCGCCGGCTGCAGGCGGGCGAGGCCTTGCGCTTCGCGTGCGCCTGAGCAAGATCGCCGGGGCCCGCCAGCGGGTGGTCGCCGAGCGGCCGCTTTTCGGGCAAGCTCGGCACCCGCCGACCCGAGGGACCAACCGATGCCGACCCTTGCACCGCGCGACTGGGTTCCCGAAGCCTGTGAAGCGCTCGTCCAGACGCTCGCCGAGGCCACGGCGAGGCGCGATGCCGCGGCCAATCTCGCCGAGTTCGACCGCCTCGTCGCCTGGAATGCCCGAATCCACGACGTCGAGTGCGTCAACCTGAACCCCGCCGCCAACGTCATGAACCCCAGGGCCGAGGCCTTTCTCGCCCGGGGTCTCGGCTCGCGCCCGTCGCTCGGCTATCCCGGCGACAAGTACGAGTCGGGACTCGAGGCGATCGAGCAGATCGAGGTGATGACGGCCGAGCTCGCGGCCGAGGTGTTCGGGGCGCGTCATGCCGAGTGCCGCGTCGGCTCCGGGGCGCTGGCCAACCTCTATGCCTTCATGGCGACGGCGAAACCGGGCGATACCATCATCGCCCCGCCGGCGGCGATCGGCGGCCACGTCACTCACCACGACGCCGGCGCTGCCGGCCTCTTTGGCCTGAGCATCCACCCGGCCGCGGTCGATCCGGCACGCTTCACGGTCGACCTCGACCAGCTCCGCCGCGACGCCCGCCGCCTTCGCCCGGCACTGATCACGATCGGCGGCAGCCTCAACCTCGCCCCGCATCCGGTCCAGGAGATCCGCGCCATCGCCGACGAGATCGGCTGCTTCGTTCTCTACGACGCCGCCCATCTCTCGGGCCTGATCGCCGGCGGGTCCTGGCAGCAGCCGCTCGCCGAGGGGGCGCATCTGATGACGATGAGCACCTACAAGAGCCTGGCCGGTCCTGCCGGCGGCCTGATCCTGA
>SLRI01000060.1 GCA_007131045.1 Rhodospirillales bacterium | reverse complement strand
ATCATCCTCGCCACCTGGTCCTGGGTGTTCTTGATCCTCATCGTCGTCTTCTTCGAGACCTTCGCCAGGCTGGAGACCGGCAACACCCTCCTGTTCCGGGTTCACAACCTCCAGGCCATCTCGATCGCAGCCTCGCAGACCCTGCTCCTGGCCCTCGGCCTCACCCTGGTGATCGTGGCCTCCCACATCGACCTCTCGATCGGCTTCGTCACCGGCCTCGGCGCCGTCTGCATGGCGGTCGTCATCCGCGCCCTCGATCCCGGCATCCCGCCCGCCCTCTCGCTCTTGATCGGCATCACCGTCGGGCTGGGTGCCGCCCTGGTCCCGGGCCTGATCAACGGCCTCCTGGTCGCCAAGCTCAACGTGCCCTCGTTCATCGGCACGCTCGGCATGTACGGCATCGCCCGCGGCATGGCGCTCCTGATCGCCGGCGGTGCCACCGTCTCGATCAGGAACCCCGCCGCCACCGCCTTCGGCAACCAGCACGTCTTCAACGTGCCCTGGATCGTGGTCATGACCTTGGCGGTCACGGTCTTCTTCCACTACCTCCTGGCCTATACCCGCTTCGGCCTGCACACCTACACCATCGGCGGCAATGTCGAGGCGGCGAGGCGCGCCGGCGTCAATGTCGAGCGCCACCTGATCGTCCTCTTCATGCTCTCCGCCTTCACCGCCGGCCTCGGCGGCATCGTCTACACCGCCCGCTTCTCGGCCGGTGCAGCACAGGCCGGCGAGCCGCTGCTGCTCTATGCGGTGGCCGCCGTCTTCATCGGCGGCGCCAGCCTGACCGGCGGCCAGGGCACCATCCGCGGCACTGTCGTGGGTGCCCTGATCATCGCGGTCATCCAGTTCGGCCTCGTCTTCATCAACGTCGCCCCCTACTGGCAGTTCGTCGCCGTGGGCGCGGTGATCATCGTCGCCGTCCTGATCGATCAGCTGCGCGATCGGATGCACGTGGGGGCCGCGACGTGACCACCCCTGCCGGCAACGGGCCCATTCTCGAGGCCGAGAGCCTGGACAAGAAGTTCGGCGGCATCCACGCCGTGCAAGGCGTCTCGCTCCACGTCATGCCGGGCGAGGTGGTGGCGCTGGCCGGCGACAACGGTGCCGGCAAATCCACCGTGATCAAGATGATCTCGGGCGTCTATCGGCCGGATGGCGGCGAAGTGCGCTACCAGGGCCAGCGCGTCGACCAGCTGACCCCAAGGCAGATCCGCGACCACGGCATCGAGACGATCTACCAGGACCTGGCGCTGGCCGACAATCTCGACGTCGGCACCAACCTCTTCCTCGGCCGCGAGAAGATCAAAAAGCTCCTGGGCATCCCCTATCTCGACAGGAAGACGATGCGCAGCGAAGCCGCCAAGGCGCTGAAGAACCTCGGCATTGTCGTCCGCGACCTCGACGCCCCCGTGCGCACGTTGTCCGGCGGCCAACGCCAGGCCCTGGCCATCGGCCGCGCCGTCTACTGGCAGGCCAAGCTCTTGATCATGGACGAGCCCACCGCAGCCCTCGGCGTGCCCGAGCAACGCGAGGTCCTGGCCCTGATCCACAGGCTCAAGGCCAGCGGCGTCGGCATCATCTTCATCAGCCACAACCTCCACGACATCTTCGCCGTCTCGGACAGAATCGTCGTGCTGGAGCGCGGCCGGAAGGCAGGCGAGCGGCTGGCGTCGGAGACGGATGGCGACGAGGTGGTGAAGCTGATGATGGGCGGGGTGTAGAAAGAGGAAGAGACCGGGGAAATGATTTCCCCCGGCACCCCCTCGGAACTTTGGGTCTGGGGCGGATGGTGGTGGTTCGCAGCACGCATTGATTTGTGTAGATGATTGTATAGAGTATGGCCTTCGGTGGCCCGATCGCGGGCTTCGATTGGGATGCGGGCAACTGGCCGAAATGCGGCAAGCATGGCGTATCACGGGCAGAGATCGAGGACGTCTTGAGCGGCACACCGCTCGTCCGGCCCGATCGCTATCCACCGGATACCGAAGCGCGCTTCGACGCCGTGGGCAGGAACGGCAACGGACGTCATGTCTTCATCGTGTTCACGATCAGGGTGAAGAACGGTGAGCGCTTCATCCGACCGATCAGCGCCCGCTACATGCATCAAAAGGAGTTCGACCACTATGAACGGCAAAAAGGAACCGGCGCTTAAGCCGTTTCCCCGATTCGACACGGACGAGGCAGCCGAGCGCTTCGTCGAGACGGCCGACCTCTCCGAGTACGACTTCTCCGGCTTCCGGCCGACACGCTTCGAGTTCGAGCCCAAGGCCGCCCAGATCAACATGCGCGTTCCCCAATCCCTCCTCGACGCGCTCAAGGAACGCGCCCGTCGGCGCGGCATCCCCTACACCCGCTTCATCCGCGAGCTCATGGAACGCGAAGTGGCACGGCAGGATCGCTGAAGTGAGGTCGATCGATGATCGAATTCCAGACGCTGCACGAGAAGTGGCTGAAGCACGACCCGGCCTATGCCGCCGAGTGCCACGCCATGGAGCCCGAGTTCGCCTTGGCCCGCGAGCTCATCCGCGCCCGCACCGCCGCCGGCATGACCCAGGAGCAGGTGGCGGATCGCATGGGCACCAAGCAGACCGTCGTGGCCCGGCTGGTGAGCGGCCGCGCCAAACCCTCGACCCGCACCCTCGAACGCTACGCCGAAGCCACCGCCCACCGGCTGAAGATCACCTTCGAGCCAGCCTGATCAGGGGAACACCATGCTGACAACGAAGCGCAAGCCGGCCAGCGTCGGCGAGATCCTGACCGAGGAATTCATGGTGCCCCTGGGCCTGACCCAGGCCGCCCTGGCCGAAGCCATGGGCGTCCCCCGCAAGCGCGTCAACGAACTGTGCAACGACAGCCGCGGCGTGACCGCCGCCACCGCCCTCATCCTCGCCCGCGTCTTCGGCAACACCCCCGACTTCTGGCTCAACACCCAACGCCGCAGCGATTTGTGGCGAGCAATGCACGATCCCAAGGAACGCGAAAGCATCGAGCGGGCGAGGCCGCTGGAGGTGGCTCGAGGGGTTCTGCCGACGTGGACCAGACCCCTCAGTGGAGCCCGCCTACCCGAACAGGCGGCCGTCCAGGAGGTGGCGGAACCAGACGACCTTGCCGTCGGGGCCGAAGCGCCAGAGGTGGACCTCGAGGTCGGCGGCCACCTTGCCGGTCGCCTTGTGGCGGAGCTCGAACTGGGCCGGGACGGCGACCCAGT
>SLRI01000114.1 GCA_007131045.1 Rhodospirillales bacterium | reverse complement strand
TAGGTGTCCTCGGCCGTGGCGATGCCGCGGATCACCTCGACCAGCTTCATCGCCGGCACCGGGTTCATGAAGTGCATGCCGATGAAGCGCTCGGGCCGGTCGGTCGAGGCGGCGAGGCGGGTGATCGAGATCGAGGAGGTGTTCGATGCGATGATCGCATCGTCCTTCACGTTCTCGATGAGCTCCTTGAAGATCTTGCGCTTGATCCCCTCGTCCTCGGTCGCGGCCTCGACCACGAGGTCGCAGTCGCCGAGCGCCTCCATCGAGGTCGCGGTGCGGACCCGCGCGAGAGCGGCGTCGCGGTCGCCCTCGCTCATCGTGGCTTTCCTGATCTGCCGGTCGAGCAGCCGGTTCATCAGCTCGAGGGCGCCGTCGAGCGCCTCCTGCCTGACGTCCATCAGCACCACGTCGAAGCCCGATACCGCGGACACCTGGGCGATGCCGCCGCCCATCTGGCCCGCCCCGATCACCCCGACGCGTCGGACCTCCGGGAGGGGTGGATAGTCTTTTTCCGTGTAGACGGGCATGAAGCCGCTCCTGCGTTGACCGCTCAGTCCTTGGATGCTTCGAGCTTCTCGGTCAGCTCCGGGACGAGCTTGAAGAGATCGCCGACGAGACCATAGTCGGCCACCTGGAAGATCGGCGCCTCCTCGTCCTTGTTGATGGCGACGATGACCTTGCTGTCCTTCATGCCGGCGAGGTGCTGGATCGCACCCGAGATGCCGACGGCGACATAGAGGTCGGGGGCCACGATCTTGCCGGTCTGGCCGACCTGCCAGTCGTTGGGGGCATAGCCGGCATCGACCGCGGCACGGGACGCGCCGACGGCAGCACCCACGGCATCGGCCAGCTTCTCGATCATCTGGAAGTTGTCGGCCGAGCCGACACCGCGGCCGCCAGAGACCACGACCCGGGCCGAGCCCAGGTCGGGCCTGGCGCTCGATTGCACCTCGCGGCCGACGAACGCGGCGAGGCCGGTGGGGTCGACCGCGGCTGCCGTCTCGATCGCCGCATTGCCGCCTTCGGCCGGCGCCGGATCGAAAGTCGTGGTACGCACCGTGATGACGCGCTTGGCGTCCTTGCTCTCGACGGTGGTCAGCGCATTGCCGGCATAGATGTAGCGCTTGAAGGTGGAGGGCGAGACGACCTCGACGATGTCGCTGATCTGCGCCGTGTCGAGCAGGGCTGCGACCCTCGGCATCAGGTTGCGGCTGAAGGTGGTCGAGGCCGCGATCAGGTAGTCGTAGCCGTCGGCCATGGCGACCAGCAGCGGCGCCAGATCCTCGGCCACCGGGTCGCCGTAAGATTCGTGCTCGACCCGGAGCACCTTTTCGATGCCCTGGATCGCGGCCGCCTGCTCGGCCACCGCACCGCAGTCCTTGCCGGCGACCAGCAGGTGGCAGGGCCCGGGCAGCTGGCCCGCCGCCGTCACCCCGTGCAGTGTTGCCGCATCGAGGGTCTTGTTGTCGTGCTGGGCGAGAACGAGGACGGCCATCAGATCACTCCCGCTTCGCTCTTGAGCTTGGCCACCAGCTCGTCGACGCTCTCGACCCGGATGCCGGCCTGCCGCTTGGGCGGCTCCTCGAAATGGGTGTAGACGAGGCGTGGTGCGACATCGACGCCGAGGTCCTCCGGGGTGAGGCTGTCGATCGGCTTCTTCTTCGCCTTCATGATGTTGGGCAACGACGCGTAGCGCGGCTCGTTGAGCCTGAGATCGACCGTGACGATGGCGGGCAGCGCGACCTCGATGGTCTCGATCCCCTCGTCGACCTCACGGCCGCAGCGGGCCTTGCCGTCCGCCAGCTCCAGCCTCGAGACGAAGGTCGCCTGCGCCCAGCCGAGCAATGCTGCGAGCATCTGCCCGGTCTGGTTGCTGTCGTCGTCGATCGCCTGCTTGCCCATCAAGATGAGCCCGGGCTCTTCGCGAAGGGCGATCGCCTGCAGGCACTTGGCCACGGCCAGAGGCTGCAGCTCGGCGTCGCTGAGCACGTGAATGGCGCGATCGGCCCCCATGGCCAGTGCCGTCCTGAGCGTCTCCTGGCATTTCTGCTCGCCCATGGAGACGGCGACGACCTCGGTCGCCACGCCCTTCTCCTTCAGGCGGATCGCCTCCTCGTTGGCGATCTCGTCGAACGGGTTCATCGACATCTTGACCCCGGCGGTCTCGACCCCGCTCTGGTCCGCCTTCACCCTTATCTTGACGTTGTAGTCGACCACCCGCTTGACGGGCACGAGCACCTTCATCACCCAAACCTCTTTGCGACGACCGATACACCCGCCGGTCGCGTCGGCCCGTTTTTTGTGCACTGCAATAAGCAGCAATATGCGCCGGTCACAGGCTTGTCAACGTGCTGACACCCGAGCGGTCCGGCGGAAGTGTTAGCGATGGGCCCCTGGTTGCCACAAGACGTCCAGGCGCCCCTTGTCGTTCAAAAAGCGCGACGTGACGAAAAAATGGTCAGAAAGGCGGTTGAGATAGCGCAGAGCGAGGAAGTTCACCGGCTCCATCTCGTTGAGCGCGCTGACCAGCCGCTCGGCCCGCCGGCAGACGGTGCGGGCGAGGTGCAGATTGGCCGCGGCCGGGGTGCCGCCCGGCAGGACGAAGGAGCTGAGGGGCTGAAGCTCGGCATTCATCGCGTCGATCTCGTTCTCCAGCCGCTGCACCTGGGTCTCCTGGATGCGCAGCGTCGTTTGGTCGCTCGCATCGTCGCCCGGCCGGCAGAGATCGGCACCGAGATCGAAGAGGTCGTTCTGGATGCGCATCAGCATCGCCTCGACCTCGGCATCCTCGCCGGTGTGCAGCCGGACGAGGCCGAGGACCGCGTTCAATTCGTCGACCGTGCCATAGGCCTGCACGCGCAGGCTGTGCTTGGCGACCCGGACCCCGTCGCCGAGCGAGGTTTTTCCCTGATCGCCACCACGGGTGTAGATCTTGCTCAGCGTTACCATCGATAGACCTCGAGTTGAAAATCGGTGAGCGATGCGTGGCTGTCGCCGATCATTGCAGGATGAACATCACGGCGAGAATCGCAAGGGCGGCGAACTGCAGCCCGACGCGCGCCTGCATCAGCTTGTTGCCGTATTTCTGATTGAACTCCCCCCCGCGCAAGAAGCCGAAGATGCCGGTGAAGAGAACGGCGGCGGTGGCCAGCATGGCCAGGATCAAAATGACGTTCATGAAGGTCATGGGCTGAACTCGCGATAGCGACGGG
>SLRI01000486.1 GCA_007131045.1 Rhodospirillales bacterium | reverse complement strand
GAGCTCTTGGCCGCGAAGAGCAATCTCCGGCTGATCGCGCTGGACCGGCTGCCGGCACCCGGTGACGCGATGCTCGACATCAAGAGTGTGGCCGGCGGGCTGCTGGTGCAGGCGCGCGATACGGGCACCAGCGATCCGGCCGGCTGGACCTGTCCGACCGCGCGGCAGCCGAGCGCCGCCGAACGGGCCAGCCTCCTTTTCGCCTGGCAGGTGGTGCGGCAGGCCCGCTCGAACGCCATCGTCATGGCGAGGGGCGAGACGACCTGCGGCATCGGGGCCGGGCAGACCAGCCGGGTGGGGGCGGTCGAGATCGCGGCCCGACAAGCGGCGGGGCACGAGAGCGGCGGCCCCTTGGTCATGGCATCCGATGCCTTCTTCCCGTTCGCCGACGGCATCGAGCGGGCCGCTGCCAGTGGTGTCACCGCCGTCGTTCAGCCGGGCGGCTCGCTGCGTGATCCGGAGGTGATTCAGGCCTGTGACCAGCACGCGATCGCCATGCTCCTGACCGGGCGGCGCCATTTCAAGCACTGAAGAGAAAGGCCGTGTCGGCGGCGCCACAGGCGATCGCTCGTCGTCTCGCCGTTAACGGATCGTCAAGCATCGAACGGCAGAATGCTGGGCAGCGCTCGGGCGGTGTCGCGGGCGCGTTCGAGCCGGTGGAGCCGTTCGGATGCTGGGACGTGCGCTCGTCTTTCTCGCGGTCGTGATGCTGATCGTCACCTTCCTGCTGGAGCACCCCGTGACTTATGCGATCGGCCCCTGATCGACGGACACGGGGCCGGTTTGCGGCCGGCCCGGACTGCAAACCGGCCAGCCTCGGTCCATGTTCTCTGGTCGGGCAAAGGTTAAGCAAGGGAGCCTCGACGTCATGCGATGGAACACCGAGGAGCGCTGGGGCAGTATCGCGATCTCGCTGCACTGGCTGATCGCCGCGCTCATTCTCTTGGTCCAGGTGCCGGCCGGGCTGGTGATGCTCAGGGTCGAGCCCGGGGCGCTGCAGGACACGCTCTTCAATGTCCACAAGAATATCGGGCTCGTCGTCTTCGCCCTGGCGCTGGTCCGGCTCGGCTGGCGGCTGGCCAATCCGGTGCCGGCCTTGCCGCTCGACGTGCCGGGCTGGCAGGTACGCATCGCCCGGCTGACCCATTTTCTGCTCTACGCGCTGATCTTCCTGTTGCCGATCAGCGGCTTTCTTTACACGGCTTTCGGTGGTTTTCCGGTGCCGCTCTTCATGCTCTGGGACCTCGGCCAGCTGATCCCGGCGAGCGAGCCGCAGGCGGAAATCTGGCAGGCGATCCACTACTGGTCGCAGTGGGCGCTCTATCTCGTCGTGGCACTGCACGTCGCCGGCGCGCTGCAACACCACTTCGTTCTCGACGACGAGGTGCTGCGGCGCATGCTGAGCAGTCGCTGACGCTCTTTTCGACAATCGCGGGAACCCCCCGCTCGCGTGGCTGGTTGGTTGACGTCCTTGGACCTTAGAAGGCGCCAACTATGCACGGAATAATCTATCTGGTCGGCCTCGTCGTGGTCGTGTTGGCGGTCCTGTCGCTGATCGGTATCAGGTGAGCGAGCACTCGATTTTCACTGGAGCCGTTTATGACGACCGGCGGCGGCACCGGGCCCCGCAGCACCCGACGAAAGGATCTGGGCCCGTTCATCTCGTGATCCTCTGGCTGTTGGGCGTGCCGCTGAGCCTAATCATCATCGCGCTGTTGTTCTGAGGCGTTCGTCAAAAAGGTGAGAGGCCGGTGTCCTCTCGGGCACCGGCCTTCGCTCGTCGACCACGAGGGACGGCGCTCAGCCGCCGTTGATGGCGATCTTCTTCGCCTGCTTTTCGGCCGCCTTGGAGCGCGGCACGGTGATCTGCAGCACGCCCTTGTCGAACCTAGCCTGGACGCTGTCGGCATCGGGCTCGAAGGGGATCGCGAAGCGGCGCATGAAGCTGCCGTGGCTACGCTCGATCAGGTGGTAGTGCTTCTTCTCGTCCTTCTCTTCCTTCCTCTCCTCGTGCTCGGCCTTGAGCGTGAGGATGCCGTCGGCGAGGTCGAGGCTGATGTTCTTCTGGTCGATCCCGGGCAGTTCGGCACTGATCTCGAGGCCCTTCTCACTCTCGGCGACATCGACCTTCGGGCTCGCGAAGCCACCGGCGAGTGGTGCCGGCCAGTCCGGCGAGAAGTTGTCGAACAGGCGCTCCATCTCGCGCCGCATCATGGTGAAAGGATCGCCCTCGCCACCGGCGCGGGTCGGGCTCGACGAGCGACCGAAGGGCATCATCGACTTGGTCTTCATGGCTGTTCCTCCTCAGCTGAAAGCAGGGCGCGCTCGGGCTCGATCAACAGCCGAGCGAAAGCGCGCCAGGGTGCATTGCTAGCCGAAGGCAGCGGCGAACTCCTTGATCCAGATCAGCGATGACGAAATGTCTGCCGCTGCTAGGTCAACGGCGCAGACGAAATATCGTGAGCGTCGCGGCGGTCATCAAGAGGCCACCGCGCAGCGCTAGCCGGCCCGCGGCACGCTGCCGGCGCGGCGCTGGACGGCGGCTCCGCGCGGTGTGCTGCCGACCTCTCGTCCACCCTCGCCCGGACCGCTCATCGCCATGAGCCGGCGGACGCGATCCTCGGTCGGCGGGTGGGTGCGGAAGAGATTGTCCACCCCGCCTTTGATCAGCGGGTTGATGATGAACATGTGGGCACTCGCCGGGTTGTTCTCGGCCGTCTGCATCACCCGGCCTTTGGCGAACTGCTCGATCTTGCGCAGCGCCGAGGCGAGCCAGCCCGGGTTGCCGCAGATCAGCGCCCCGTCGCGATCCGCGGAGTATTCGCGGGTCCGCGAAATCGCCATCTGCACCAGGGCGGCGGCCAGGGGTGCCAGGATCATGACCAGAATGGCGACGAGCGGGTTGGCCCGGTTGTCGCCGCGGCCGAAGAAGAGCGCGAACTGGGAGAAAAAGCCGATCGCGCCTGCGATGCTGGCTGCCACCGTCATGGTCAGGGTGTCGCGGTTCTTCACGTGCGCCAGCTCGTGCGCCATCACCCCGGCGATCTCCTCGCGGCTGAGCGAGCGCAGCAGGCCGGTGGTGGCGGCGACAGCGGCGTTCTCCGGGTTGCGGCCGGTGGCGAAGGCGTTGGGCTGGTCGGTCTCGATGATGTAGACCTTGGGCATCGGCAGCTCGGCGCGCCGGGCGAGGTCCTCCACCATGCCGTGGAACTCCGGGG
>SLRI01000566.1 GCA_007131045.1 Rhodospirillales bacterium | reverse complement strand
CGTCGAGCTCGACCACGGCGACCCCGCTCCGGCCCGTGGGCACCGGCGCCCCGTCCCGCCAGGCATCGTCCGCCACGTCGTAGATCTCGTTCACCGTCAGCTCGTGGCTGGTTCCGTCCCGCCCGGCGAGCACGACGATCGCACCGTCCACGGCAGCCGCCCCGATATGGTCGCGCGGCGTCGGCAGGGCGGCCGCGACACTCCAGCTCTCGGCCCCGGGATCGTAGATCTCGTGCGCCCCGGTATTGTCGCCGGCAGCGTCGACCCCGCCCACCGCATGGATCCGCCCGTCATGCACCGCCACCGCCAGGGCACCCCGTGCGGTCGGCAACGGCGGCCCGTCCTGCCAGCTCGCAGCCTCGAGGTCGAAGATCCGCAGATCATCGATCGCGTCGAAGGTGGCCTCCCGATAGCCGCCGACGACGTAGAGCGCGCCGTCCAGATGGGCCAGCCCGGCATGGTTGACCCCCTCGGGCAGATCGGTGAGGTGCGACCACGCATCGTCCGCCGGATCATAGGCGAAGACCGCGAGCGGGGCGGTCGCCCGCTCGGTCGCGTGGGGCGCGAACCCGCCCAGAAGATAGAGCCGCTCGCCGTCCGAGGTGACGCTCACCTCGGTGCGCGACTCGGGCAACGCTGCTGCCGTCGTCCAGCTCGCGTCGAGCTTGTCGAGCGTCGCCTGGGCGAGCCCCGGCAGACTGGCGGCAACGACAGCGAAAACCGTGGCTCTGGCATACATCCTCATGCTGTCCTCTCCCCCTCGGTGATCCAGATCAAGGCATGATGTTTCGAGGCTAGCATAGATCACCGCATGCGTCAGATCACGATCATCCAGGGCCACCCCGACCCAGCCTGCAACCGCCTGCTGCACGCCATGGCCGACGCCTACGCCGAGGGGGCAGCGGCCGGCGGGCACGAGGTGCGCCGGGTCGAGGTGGCGAAGCTCGATTTCCCGATCCTGCGCACCAAGGAAGACTTCGAAAAGGGCACCACGCCCGAAGCCTTGAAGGACGCCCAAGACGCGATCCGCTGGGCCGACCACCTGGTCTTCCTCTACCCGCTCTGGCTCGGCGACATGCCGGCCCTCTTCAAGGCCTTCCTCGAGCAGACGCTGCGCCCGGGCTTCGCCTTCGACTACCTCGCGGGCGGCAAGATCGAGATGCACCTCACCGGCAAGTCGGCGCGCATCATCCTCACCATGGGCATGCCGGCCCTGGCCTACCGCCTCTGGTTCGGCGCCCACAGCCTGAAGAGCTTCGAGCGCAACATCCTGAAGTTCGCCGGCATCAGACCGGTGCGCCGCAACCTCTTCGGCATGGTCGAAGGCGTGAGCGACACCAAGCGCAAGAAGTGGCTGGACGAGCTCCGCCGCCTCGGCCGTGACGGCAGCTGACCCTCAGGTGTTCAGATAGTTCAGCTTCAACCCCGCCCGCGGCCAGTCCATCGCCACCAGCCGGCCCGACTGCGAGAGCGTGACGAAGGCGGTCTTCAGGTCCGGCCCACCGAAGCAGATATTGGTGGTGTAGCGGTCGGGCATCGCCACGAACTCGACCAGCTCACCCGCGGGCGAGACCACACTGATCCCGCCGTTGATCAGGGTCGCCACACAGATATTGCCGGAGTCCTCGACCGCGAGGCTGTCGTAGCGCTCGTAGCTCTGGCCTGCGGTATAGACCAGCCGGCCGCCGTGCGGGCTCGGCCAGGGCGCCTTGCTGATCCGCCCCGGCGCCTCGAGGTCGAAGGCCCAGAGCCGGCCGCCCTCGGTCTCGGCCACATAGAGCACGCTCTCGTCCGGCGAGAGCCCGATGCCGTTGGCGGTCATGAAGGGGTGCACGGCCTCCTCGATCGCACTGCCGTCGGCGGCCGCATAATAGACGCCGCCATAGTCGAGATCGCGCGCCCGTCGCTTGCCGAGATCGGTGAACCAGATGCCACCCTGGCGATCGACCACGAGATCATTGGGGCCCCGCAGCCCGAAGCCGCTGCCGGTCTCGGAATAGAGCACGGTGACCGCCCCGGTAGCAGGGTCGATCCGCTCGAGCCTGCCGCCGGAATAGTCCGCCGGCTGCCCGGTCGGCCGCACCCCGTCGGCATCCTGGTGAAAGTCGAAGCCGCCATTGTTGGTGACGTAGAAGGCGCCGTCCGGCCCCACCGCCAGCCCGTTGGGCCCGCCACCCGGCTCGGCGAGGATGCGCTTGGTGCCGTCCGGCTCGACCACCGTCACCGTCCGCCGGGCGATCTCGACCAAGGCCACCCGCCCGTCCGGGAACGCCACCGGCCCCTCGGGAAACAGCAACCCGCTCGTCACCTCGCGCATCTCGGCCACCTCGAAAGCAAAGGATCGGCAACGCCGTTGGCGTCGCGCGCCGCCGGACCGCTCACGGCGCCGCCTTCTCGTAGTGCGGCAGATGCTCGGGAAAGCGCACCCAGTCGTGCTGCGCCTCGGCCCAGATCACCCGCGAGGGGGCGGCAACCTCGGTCTCGAGACAGCCCAGCGCCACGATCACGTGTCCGGGGCGCATCTCCGGCAACCAGAAAAGCGACGTCCCGCAGACCGGGCAGAAGTGGCTGGTCATCTGCCGGCCGGATTCCGCCACCCGGCTCCAGGCCCGCGAGTCGCCCTCGATGCGAACCGCGGATCTGGGGAAAAGAACGCCGACGCCGAAAGCCGCCCCGGTGCGCCGCTGACACGCCCGGCAATTGCAGGCGATGACCAGCTCCGGGTCGCTCACGGCCTCGAGGCTGAGAGCCCCGCACTGGCAGCTCGCTCGGTGTCGCATGACCATCTTCCTCCCCCGGCAGCGACGGACGGTCCGAGCCGCTCGCCGCCGTCGTCGCGACCAGGGCTACGCCACAAGGCACATCATCGCAAGCCGGCCGGACCGCCCCCTAGCGCGCCGCCTCCTGCCACTGGGCCAGCCAGTCGAGCGACAGCACCGGGTCGTGCTGGGCGAGCTGCGCGGTGGCCGTGTCCGCGACGAAATTGTCGAGGTCCTTGACCAGCCGGTTGCCGATCAAGAGGCTCAACACCGGCCCCTCGAGCGGCTCGCCCGGATAGGTGTTGATCGCGCGATAGAAGCTGATCCGCGAGAGGGTGAAGGTGTTGAGGTATTCGGCATGGCTGGGCGTGCCGAAATGCCCCTCGGGCCAGACCGCGGCGAGCTCCAGCCAAGCGTCGCCCAGAAACTGCACGATCGCCGCGTTGGCCTCGTGCACCTCCG
>SLRI01000253.1 GCA_007131045.1 Rhodospirillales bacterium | reverse complement strand
GTTGGGGGATCGGCATGATCCAGTCCTACGGCGGTGCTGCCGCCATGATTCGCGCCTTCGCTCCAGAGCTTCCGATCGTCGGCCTTCGTCCGCACCTCATCCGGGCGCGCGCGGCGTCCGTGCTCGACAGCTTTCCAGGCGACGTCCTCTACGCAGTGAAGTGCAACGACCATCCGGTCGTTCTCGAGGCGCTCTTCGCTGCCGGCGTGCGGCAGTTCGATACCGCGTCGATCAAGGAGATTCGCCGGGTGCGGCAGCTCCTGCCCGACGCCGTCTGCCACTTCATGCATCCGGTCAAGAGCAGCGAGGCCATCGCCGAGGCCTATCACGTGCACGGGGTGCGGCGCTTCGTGCTCGACCACCCGCGCGAGCTCGAGAAGATCGTCGAGGCGACCGGCCGGCCGGCTGACCTCGAGCTGTTCGTGCGCCTCGCGGTGCCGGGCGACGGCGCGCTCCTGACGCTCACCGGCAAGTTCGGCACCGGCCCGGCCGAGGCCGCCGAGCTGTTGCGGCTCGCGAAGGGCGTGGCCGCCGAGACCGGCCTCACCTTCCATGTCGGCTCGCAGTGCCTGACGCCGGAAGCCTACACCCGGGCGATCGACATCGCGGCTGCGGTGATCGCCGAGGTCGGCGGGGTCGACCATCTCGACGTCGGCGGCGGTTTTCCCGCGGCCTATACCGGCGACGAGCCGCCGTTCTCGGCCTTCGTCGAGGCGATCACCGCCGCCGTCGAGCGGCACGGCCTCGCTTGCACGCTGCAGTGCGAGCCCGGCCGTCTGCTGGTCGCCGACGGCGCTTCCGTCTTCGCCCGGGTCGAGCTGCGCCGGGGTGCGGCACTCTATCTCAACGACGGGGTCTACGGCAATCTCGCCGAGCTGAAGTGGGTCGGGCCGCAGTTCCCCACCCGCGCTCTCTCCGTAGACGGGCAGAGGCGCGGCCGTGACATGGCCTTCGACCTCTTCGGGCCGACCTGCGACAGCATCGATTCGATGCCCGGCCCGCATTGGCTCGCGGCCGATGTCGACGACGGCGACTGGCTCGAGGTCGGCATGATGGGCGCCTATTCGAGCGCGCTTCGGACCGATTTCAACGGCTTCGCCGAGTGCCACACCGTGCTGCTCGACGATTCGGTCTGGTTCGCCCTCGAGCCCGACCCTTCGGCGCTCGCCCGCGCCGCCTGAGCCGCAAAAGACCTTCGACGACAGGCCGGCGCACCCCTGGTCAGGGACGGCGCCGGCCTTTTTTTGCGGACGCCGCCCTGCCGAGAGCGGCAGCTCGACACTGGCATCCGCCCCGGGCTTGCGCTAATCACGGGTAGCTTCGCCTCGATGCCGTCGAACGTTTGTACAGGGACAGCGCATGCCCGGTTATCTGGACCTCGAACACTTGGCCGAGCGGGTCAGCCTCGGGCTGATCGACACCATCATCGTCTGCTTTCCGGACATGCAGGGCCGGCTGATCGGCAAGCGCTTCCACGCCGAGCATTTCGTGCGCACCGGGCACGCCGAGACCCACGGCTGCGACTATCTCCTCGCCAACGACATCGAGATGGAGCCGGTGCCCGGCTACCAGGCGGCCTCCTGGGACAAGGGCTACGGCGATTTCGTCATGGCACCGGACCTCTCGACGATGATCGAGGTGCCGTGGCTCGAGGGCACCGCACTCGTTCTCTGCGACATCCAGGACCACCACCACCACGCACCCCTGGCGCACAGCCCGCGGGCGATCCTCAGGCGGCAGATCGACCGGCTGGCCGAGCGCGGGATGCGCGCCTTCTTCGCCTCCGAGCTCGAATTCTACCTCTTCGACGAGACCTTCGCCTCGGCGCGTGAGCAGGGCTGGCAGAACCTGGCGACGGCCAGCGAGTACATCCAGGACTACGTCATCGGCGCCACCTCCAAGGAGGAGCGGTTGATGCGGCAGATCAGGAACGGCCTGGTCGGTGCCGGCATCCCGGTCGAGAACAGCAAGGGCGAATGGGGGCCGGGGCAGGAGGAGATCAACATCCGTTACGCCGATGCCCTGGTGATGGCCGACCGGCACGTGATCCTAAAGAACGGCATCAAGGAGATGGCGCACGATGCGGGTGCTGCCGTCACCTTCATGGCCAAGTACAACTACGACCTCGCGGGCTCGTCCTGCCACATCCACGCCTCGCTCTGGGATATCGAGGGTGCGACCCCGCTCTTCCTCGACGAGAACGCCCCCTTCGGCATGGCCAAGCTGATGCGCCAGTTCGTCGGCGGCCAGCTCGCCCATGCGCGCGACATCACCGCCTTCCTCGCCCCCTACATCAACTCCTACAAGCGCTTCCAGGCCGGCACCTTCGCCCCCACCCGGATCGTGCTCTGCGGCGACAACCGCACCGCCGGCTTCAGGATCGTCGGCGAGAAGACCAAGGCGCAACGGATCGAATGCCGGATCGGCGGCGCCGACCTCAATCCCTACCTCGCCTTCGCCGCCCTGATCGCGGCGGGGCTGAAGGGGATCGACGACGATCTCGACTGCGGCGAGCCCTTCGCCGGCGACGCCTACGCCGCAGCGGACCTGCCCGAGGTGCCCAAGACCCTGCGCGAGGCGACAGACGCCCTCGACCAGTCGGCCATGCTCCGGTCCGCCATGGGCGACGAGGTGATAGACCACTACACCCACACCGCCCGCTGGGAGCAGGCGGAGTTCGACCGGCGGGTCACCGATCTCGAGCTGAAACGTGGTTTCGAGCGGTACTAGTCATGCGGGGAGGATGATCCTCCCCGCGCCCCACCGTAACTTTGCGTCGGTGTCTGGTGACAGGCGCCACCGCAAAGTTCCGAGGGGGCGTGGGGGAAATCATTTCCCCCACATCTTCCCAACGAGGAAAGAGCCATGACGTCAGGCGTGCGAATCGTCTCGCCGATCGACGGCAGCATCGTCGCCGAACGGCCTTATGCGACCGAGGCCGCGATCCGGACCGCGCTCGGGGCGGCCCGCGAGGCGCAACGGGCCTGGGCCGCGGTGCCCGTGGCCGAGCGGCGCCGCTACTGCCTCGCCATGCTGGACGCCATGCTGGCGATGCAAAAGGAGCTCACGGTCGAGCTCGCCCGGATGATGGGCCGGCCGGTGCGCTACGGCGGCGAGATGGGCGGCTTCGCCGAGCGCATCCGTCACATGGTGGCGATCGCCGAGGAGGGCCTGGCACCGATCGAGATCGAGGCGAGCGACCTGTTCCGGCGGCGGATCGT
>SLRI01000209.1 GCA_007131045.1 Rhodospirillales bacterium | reverse complement strand
GGCAGGCGATGCAGCGGGTCGGGCTCGATCCGGGGCAGTTCTCGCCCGACCTCTACCCGCACCAGCTCTCGGGCGGGCAGCGGCAGCGGGTGATGATCGCCATGGTCCTCGCCCGCCGGCCGAAGCTCCTGATCGCCGACGAGCCGACCACCGCGCTGGATGTCACGGTGCAGGCGGAGATCCTCAAGCTGGTGGCCGAGATCGCCGACGAGACCGGGATGGCGCTCTTGTTGATCACCCACGACCTCGGCGTGGTGGCGGCGATCGCCGAGGCGGTGCACGTCATGTATGCCGGGCGGATCGTCGAGACGGGGCCGACCGAGGCGGTCTTCGCGCATCTGGCCCACCCCTATGTGCGCGGCCTGTTCGAAGCGCTGCCCAAGGAGGTGATCGACCCGGGTGCCCGCGGCTCGAGCCTGACCGCGATCCCGGGGCGGGTGCCCGACCCGCTCGAGCGCAGCCCGGCTTGTGCGTTCGCCGATCGCTGCGCCTTCGCCGATGCGCTCTGCCGCTCGGTGCGACCCGAGCTGGCGCCGCTCGATCGGGCGGATCATCGGGCGGCCTGCTTCTATCCCCGGCCGAAGCCCGGCTGATGGCGCCGCTCCTGCAGCTTTCGGAGGTGAGCCGGCACTACCGCCTGCCGCGGCAGCGGTTGTTCGCTCCGGCACCGCTGCGGACGGCGCTCGATGGCGTCTCGCTCGCGCTCGAGGCCGGCGAGACGCTCGGGCTGGTCGGCGAATCGGGCTCCGGCAAGTCGACGCTCGGCCGGCTCGCGGTCGGGCTCGAGCGGGCGGACGAGGGTGTGGTCAGGCTGGACGGCATCGATCTCGCCAAAGCCGGGCGGGCGGACTGGCGGCGGCTGCGACGGGTCGCGCAGATGGTCTTTCAGGACCCGTTCGGCTCGCTCGATCCGCGGCTCACGATCGCACGGACCGTGGCCGAGCCGCTGGCGCTGTTGCGTCTGCCGGCGAGCGAGGCCGCGGCACGGGTGCGGGACGCGCTCGGCGAGGTGGGGCTCGGGGTGGAGACGCTCGGGCGCTTTCCGCACGAGTTCTCGGGCGGCCAGCGGCAGCGGATCGCGATCGCCCGGGCGCTGATCACCAGGCCCAGGCTCCTGGTCGCCGACGAGCCGGTCTCGGCGCTCGATGTGTCGGTGCAGGCGCAGGTCTTGAACCTGATGGCGGAGCTCAAGCAGCGACACGGGCTCGCCTATCTCCTGATCAGCCACGATCTCGCCGTGGTGGCGCATCTGGCCGACCGGATCGCGGTGATGCAGGCGGGGGTGATCGTCGAGCTGGGGCGCACGGCCGAGCTCTTGGCCCGGCCGCGCCATCCCTACACCCGCTCGCTGCTCGAAGCCGTCCTGCCGCCCGACCCCGCGCGCGCCAGGGCGCGGCTCGGCCTGATCCGCCGGGGCCGTCAGCCGGGGCCGCCATCGGCCAGCTGAAGCCGCCGGCCGCCACTCGCCTTGGCGGCATAGAGCGCCCGGTCGGCGGCGGCGAAGAGCTTGTCGAAATCGTCGCCGTGCAGAGGAAAGAGGGCAGCTCCGATGCTGACCCCGACACTGAGCCCGATCCCGTCGACCCGGTGCGGCGGTGCCAAGGTCCCCTCGAGCTTGCGGGCCGCGGCCTCGAGCTCGGCCGCATCACCGATGCCCTGCAGCAGCACCACGAACTCGTCGCCGCCCCAGCGGGCTACGGCGTCCTCGCTGCGCAGGCTGGCAGCCAGCCGGCCGGCGACGCTGCGCAACACCGCATCGCCCGCGGCATGCCCGTATTGGTCGTTGAGCGCCTTGAAGCCGTCGAGATCGACGATCAGCAGGGCGAAGCCGTCGCTGCTGCGGCGCGACCGGCGGCGATCGGCCCGAGGCACCGCGCGGTGCAGACCGCGGCGGTTGAGGACACCGGTGAGTTCGTCCTCGAAGGCGATGGTCTCGAGCGCCTGCTCGCGCGCGTTGCGTTCGGTGACGTCGCGCAGCACCAGCACGAAGAGCGGCTGGCCCGCCACCCGGGTGCCGCCGATCGAGGCCTCGAGGGTCCGCCGCCGGCCGAGCCGCTGCAGCTCGAGCTCACGTCGGCCGAGCGCGCCCACACCGTCGACCTCCTCGGCCAGGGCCTGCATGGCGTCGGTCAGGCCGGGAACGTGGTCGTCGAGCCGGCTGCCCATCAAGGCCGTGGCGGCCACGCCCAAAAGCGTGCTCGCCGCGCGATTGGCGAGACGGATGCGGCCGAGGCCATCGGTGACCAGGGCCGCGTCGTGCATCACGTCGAGCAGCGTGCCCACCGCGCTCTCCGGGATATTGCCGACGACGAAGCCGGCGACGGGCCCGCCCGGCTCGGCGAGAGGCAGAATCAGCCGGCGCCAGCTGCGCACGAGCACCGCGGCCGGTGGCTCGTGCTCGGTGAAGATCGGCTCCGGGCGCAGCCGGACGCCCTCGTAGACGGCGGCGAAGAAGGCCCCGATATGGCCCGGAAAGGCGGTCAGTGTCTGACCTGACATGTCGCGGCCGTAGTGGCGCGCGATACCGGCGCCGTAGTGCCGGTAGACGAAGCGCTCGAGCGGCACCGGCTTGCCGGGCGCCGCCGCGGCCGTCGGCAGCGCCGCCAAGTGCATGGTCCACTCGGCGGCGCTGCCCTCGAGCAGCCTGCCCACCACGTTCGGCCGCGGTGGCTGGTCCGGCGCCGGCCGGAACGCCTCCCAGCGCTGCTGCAGCCGGGCCAGGACCGGTGAGCGCAGCATCTCTGGATCGGGGCGCCAGACGACCAGCGGCGGCCGGGCCTTGGCGGCGAGGAACAACCGATCCAGTCGACCGAGATCGCCAGCGGCAATGGCCGCCGCCAGTCGGACTGGAGCAGACTGTATCGGCGTAAACGCCATACGCTGTCGTTCCTACCACGGCGGCTCTGCGGCGGGCCGCTCAACAATGAACCGGGCGCTTCCACCTAGTCGACTTGCCGTCGACTTGGCAATCTTTACGCCCGGCGGGCAACAAATCTTGTCGATGCAGGCGCCGGGCGACTAGCGGCGGGGCCGTGGCCAGAGTGCTTCGAGCTCGGCCGGCAGGGTCTTCATGACCTTGGCCACCTCGCCCGGGTCGAGCTTCTCGTCGAGGGTCGCAAAAACGGCGCGGACCGCGAGATTGACGTCGATCCCGGCGTCCTTGGGCCATTCGCCGCGCACGTGATCGAAGAACTCGTCCTGATGCCGCTCGCGGCTCTGGCTCGCGGCCAACCGCCAACCCTCGTAGTAGAGGCCGCGCACCAGCATCGGCAGCTGGGCCGCGAGATGGACGGCGGGCTCGGGGCCGATGCGGTCGCGCAACGCGTGCAGGGTGGCGCGCAGCGCCAAATAGGCACGCTGGCGATCGTTGGTGTGCATCTTCTCCATCACCGATTTCAGCCAGAGATTGGTCTCTTGCACGGTGGCGTCGAAGACGGGCAGGCCGGTGCTGCTCATGACTCCTCCTCGGTCGGACGGCGAGCCGGTCGCCTGTTCAAAGTAGGAAGGTCAGTCTAGCAAAGTGCCCGGCGGCACGCCTTGATTTGCGTTAACCGGGACTGGCCTCGACGGCGGCGGGATTCGGCTCGCGCAGCTGTTCGGCGTCGGCGGCGGCGCGCCCTGCCGCCTCGGCGACGGCGGCCAGGAGCAGCCGGTCGATGTCGGCGAAGCTGGTGGCGGGCGCATCGTTGAAGGCGAAGAGGGTGTCGTGCCGGCCCTCGGAGAGCCGGCGCGCCGTCTGGTGCAGGAGCCGCATGGCGGCGCGGATGGTGGCGTTGCTGCCTTCGAGCAGGTGGCGCAGCAGGATGCCCTCGACGCACCAGGCATCGGAGCTGTCGTCCTCGGGGTCGGTCTCGCGGCCCCGGGCGTCGACCGCCGGGGCACCTTTGTGCCAGCGCTCGGGCACCAGCTCGCGACGCGTCGCAGCGAGTGCCCGCTCGATCAGGGCGTGGTCGACGAGATCGCAGCCGGCGACGGGGCGGCGGATGGGCATGAGGAACGGATTCTTCTTTTTGTGAAGGCGCCGATGCATCGCCTCGCCGCCTGTGAATGCCAAAAAAAGGGTGGCGAGGGCAAGGTCTTTTGCACCCACGGTCGAAAGATCGCTGCGGCTTTCTCTGCATCGCCTCGGGCTCGGCCCCGCCGATGCAGTTCGCTGCTTCCCCCTGCGAGGCCGCTCCAGCAGCTTGCCCCGGCCGATCGGGCTTTCTATGTTTCGGCCGGCTGCGGGCGTAGCTCAGCGGTAGAGCACGGCGTTTACACCGCCGGTGTCGGAGGTTCGATCCCTTCCGCCCGCACCACCTCCTCTACGCAAGAACCCGAGGGGGCCCCGGGGGAAATCATTTTCCCCGGCTCTGTCTTCCTTCAATTCCACAATTTCTCCAGGTTCGGGACGAGGCCGAGCAGCGTCGGCAGGAGGACCATGGCGAGTTGGCGGAGCTGGTCGAAGGGGCGGGTTTCGAGGCCCGCCTTCTTCAGCCAATCGTGCTCGCCCTCGGGGCAGGTGTCGGCGAGGTCGGCGATGCGATTGTCGAGGATGAGGGCCGGCGGCAAATAGAGGGAGGCGAGGCCGAGACTGAAGCCCGTGCCCTGGACCAGGGCGTTGCCGACCAGGAGTTCGCGGTAGGCGTCGCGGGTGGCGTCGTCCGCGAGGTAGGGCAGTGGCTTCGGGCTCGGCTGCGGTCCGGGGCGTCGTGGCGTCACCTGTCGGCGTGGCGTGGTCCGGCGGGGTGGCGACGACGCCCATCCAATCGTACCAGCGGGTTTCGCCGCGGGGGCCGAGGGTTTCGGCGAAGACGACGAGCGCAATGATGGCGAGGATGATGCTGGTGATCGCCGCGCGGTCACGGGCGAGCGGCAGGCGCCGAATCGACAGGGCGGCGCTCACCGCGACCGCGATCGAGGCGGCAACGGCGAGGAGGAAGGCCGCGACCCGGAAGCCGCGGTGGCGGGCCTCGCTGGCGGCGACGCTCGGGAACTGCGCGACCGCGATGATCACGAAGGTCACATCGCCCGGGCGGGTGGCGTCGAGGACGAGGTACATCAGCCCGAGGACGCCGAGCGTGACCACGGCCAAAGGCCAGTAGCGGCGTTCGAGGACGAGGGGAATGGGCCCGGCCCGGCCTTGGCCCGAGTCGCGATCGGCCGGCTGCGCCGGGGTCGCCTGCCGGCTTTCAGACGGTGACCCAGCTACCCTTGCTCTCCGAGGCGAAGAGCGCATCGAGTACGCGCATGTTGTTGATCGAGTCCTCCATGGTCATGGCGAGCTCGCCTTCGCCACGGACCGCCTTGGAGAACATCGTGCCCTGCAGGCCGTATTGGTTGGAGACGGGAAACTCGATCACCTCGGCGCCGCCGCCGAAGAGGTCGCTGCCGTCGTCGACGACGATGCGGGTCGGCCGGTCGGGAGGTGTGTTGCAGGGAATTTCGACCACGATGCGGCCTTCGGTGCCCAGAACGGTGAAGCGTTGGGTCGGCACGAGCTGGGTCGAGGTGGTCCAGGCGGCCTGCCGGCCGTCGCCGAAATCGAACAGCGCCGAGGCCAGGCGGTCGGTGTGGAAGGCGGGGTCGCGCTCGACCAGGGCCACCACGCGCTTCGGTTCGCCGCCGAGCATCCAGCGGCTCATCAGCGTCATGTAGCAGCCGATGTCCATGATCCCGCCGCCACCGATATCGGCCTGGTTGCGAACGTTCTCGGGATCGGCGTTGTGATAGCAGAAGATGCCGGAGGCCGCTCTGGCCTCGCCGATCCGGCCGGCCTCGATCAGCTCTTTCGCCTTCAGCCACTGCGGGTGGCATTTGACCATGAAGGCTTCCTGCAGCAGCTTGCCGGACTTGTCCCGGGCCTCGATCAGGGTGGCGGCCTCGTGCGCGTTCATGCCCAAGGGCTTTTCGCAGAGCACGTGCTTGCCGGCCTCGAGTGCCCTTTTGGTCAAGGGCACGTGGAGGTGGTTGGGCAGTGGGTTGTAGACGGCCTCGATCTCGGGATCGGCCAAGAGATCCTCATAAGTGCCGTAGGCCTTTGCGATGCCCAGCTTTTGCCGGGCGGTCTCGGCGCGGGCCGGATCGCGCGAGGCGATGCCGACGATCTCCACACCTTCGGCCTGTTGCATGGCCGGGATGACCTTCTCCATGCCGATCCTGGCCACCCCGATGATCCCCCATTTGACGGGCTGCATGGCTTTGTCCTCCCCGACTTTCCACGTTGGTCCCGGCGCCGTCGTAGGCGCCGGGCGGGGTCTCGGCAAGCGGTTCGGCAGCGGACGAGTTGATCGAAATCAATCGCGTATCGCGCGGAAACCGTTAGACTCGGGGGCCCGACGAACGAGAAGAGGAGAGCCCGATGGAGAAGCCGCTCGAGATCCGCTTTCACCGCATGGACCCGTCGCCGGCGGTCGAGGCGCGGATCAGGGAGAAGATGGCGGCACTCGAGCAGGTGGCACCCCGGCTGATCAGTTGCCGGGTGGTGGTCGAGAAGGAGGACCGCTCGCAGCAGAAGGGCAATCTCTTCAGGGTCAAGCTCGACCTCGGCATGCCGGGCAAGGACATCGCGGTCAGCCGGGCGGGCCCCAAGGACCACGCGCACGAGGACGTCTATGTCGCCGTTCGCGACGCCTTCGCCGCGGCACGGCGGCAGTTGAAGGATCGCAACCGGCAGATGACCGGTGAGGTCAAGCATCACGAGGAACCGTTCACCGGCACCGTGGCCAGGCTCTTTCCCGAATCGGGGCACGGCTTCGTCGAGACGCCGGCGGGTGATGTCTATTTTCACCGCAATGCGGTGGTGAACGACGGTTTCTTTCGGCTCGAAGTCGGCCAGCCGGTGCGGCTCGAGGTGGCGGAGGACGAGAGCGCCAAGGGCTGGCAGGCGACCACCGTAGCCCCCATGGCCTGACCGCCGGGGGTAGCCAAGCAGCGCCGCGCGAGCGAGCCGTTCAGCCGTGAAAGAGGTCGCGGTGCTGGTCCTGCAGCTCGGCAGCAGCCTGCGCGATTTGCTGCCCGTGGTGTTGGTCGTCGCCTTCTTCCAGCTCGTCGTCGTCGGCCGGCCGCTGCCGGAGGCGCTGGCACCGGGCCAGTTGCTGCTCGGCGTGGTCCTGGTGCTGCTCGGCCTCACGCTGTTCATTCGCGGCCTCGAGGTCGGCCTCTTTCCGCTCGGCGAAACCCTGGCCCGGGAGCTCGCCGAACGCGGCCATGCGTTTTGGCTGTTCGCTTTCGCCTTCTTGCTCGGCTTCGGCACGACGATAGCCGAGCCCGCCCTGATCGCGGTCGCCAGCAAGGCCGCCGTCGTGGTCGCCGAGACCGGGATGCTCGGCGACGCCGCGGCTGCCATGGAACAGTTCGCCCTGCAGTTGCGGATCGTCGTCGCCTTTTCGGTGGGCACCGCCGTGATGCTCGGGGTCTGGCGAATTCTCACGGGCTGGCCGCTGCACCTGATGATCATCGCAGGCTACGTCGTGGTCCTGCTGCTCACCCTCGTGGCGCCACCGACCATCGTCGGGATAGCCTACGATTCGGGCGGGGTCACCACCTCGACCATCACCGTGCCGCTGGTCACCGCACTCGGCATCGGCCTCGCTACCTGCATTCGCGGCCGCAATCCGCTGCTCGACGGCTTCGGGCTGATCGCCTTCGCCTCGGTGATGCCGATCATCTTCGTCCTCGTCTTCGGCATTCTGGCGTTCTAGGGCGATGCTGGCGACGCTCGGTGCCACCATCGTCGACGTGTTGCCGATCATCGCCGTCGTCTTCGGCTTTCAGTTCCTGGTCATTCGCAAGCGGATCGAGCGGCTGGGCCGGATCCTCGCCGGCTTCGCCATGGTCGTCGTCGGGCTCGCGGTCTTTCTGGTCGGTCTCGACATGGCGCTCTTTCCGATCGGCGAGCTGATGGCGTTTCAGCTGGTGGCGGCCGACTTCCTGCCGGCGCTCGGGCCGGGCGAGACGCGCCACTGGAGCGACTTCTACTGGGTCTATCTCTTCGCCTTTGCGATCGGGGCCAGCGCCACCATCGCCGAGCCGGCGCTGATCGCGGTCTCGATGAAGGCAGCACAGATCTCGGGCGGCACGCTGGATGCCTTCTGGCTCCGGGTCGCCGTCGCCCTCGGCATGGCATTCGGCATCGCGCTCGGCACCTGGCGGATCGTCACCGGGCTGCCGCTCTTCTGGTTCGTGCTCGGCGCCTACGTGCTGGTGATCGTCCAGACCTCGCTGGCGCCGCGCAACATCATCCCGCTCGCCTACGATTCGGGCGGGGTGACGACGTCGACCATCACCGTGCCGATCATCGCCGCACTCGGCGTCGGGCTGGCCAGTGCGATCCCGGGCCGCGACCCGCTGCTCGACGGGTTCGGAATGATAGCACTCGCCTGCCTGTTTCCGATCATCACGGTGATGGGCTATGCGCAACTCGCCGACTATCGGCAGCGCCGCCGTTCGCCGAGGTCGTGACCAGGGAGACGTCTCGTGCCACTCAAACTGATCGTCGTCGTCGCCGGGCCGGAGAAGACCGGGAGCCTCATGGATGCCGCGCGCGACGCCGGGGCGACAGGTGTGACGATCATCAACAATGCGCGCGGCGAGGGCATGTTCCCGGTCAAGGGCATCTTCGGCCTCGAGCTGGATGCGCAGCGCGACGTGCTGCTGTTCATCGTTGCGGCCGAAAAGAGTGCCGCGATCCTGGAGCGTCTGGCCGCCGTCGGTGGGTTCGACGACGCCCCTGGCACCGGCATCGCGGTGCAGCTCGATGTCGAGGCGGCCTTCGGGCTCAGGACCCAGATCAGCGGCGACCGTCCGACCTAGCCGTTGTCATGCGGCACGGCTTCGGCCATAGAGGCGGTGTGCTGATGACACGAGAAACCAGGGGGTGCTGAGATGTCGATTCGGGTGGGTTTGCCGGTGGTGGCTGTAGTCGGTCTCTTGGCGCAAGGCGCGCTGGCGAGTGACACGCGCGTCGCTCTGGTGCCGGGTGGGCCGCACCCCTATTTCGCCGCCTGGGCCGATGCGGCGGCGGCGGCTTCGGCCGATTTCGGCATCGAGGCGGAGTACCGGGTGCCCTCGGCCTGGGAGCTGAGCCGGCAGAACGAGATGATCGAGAGCCTGGTGGCCCAGGGCTTCAACGCCATGCTGGTCTTCCCGGGTGACGCCGTCGGCACCAATTCCACCTTGCAGGAGCTGGCCGATTTCGGCGTGCCGTCCGCGGCCTTGGCCGGCTGCACGGTCGATCCCTCGGCCGCCAGCTTCTGCCTCGGCACGGACGTGGCGCGCTCGGCCTATCTCGGCACCAAGGAGCTGATCGAGGCCATGGGCGGCTCGGGCAAGATCGCGCATTTCACCGGCTTTCTGGTCGACCCCAACACCACGCTCCGGATCGAGGCGGTCGAGCAGGCGGTGGCCGAGGCCGGTGGCGATGTCGAGATCATCCAGGTGATCGCCGATATCGATGCGCCCGAGCCCGCCGACGAGAAGATCAACGCCTTCCTGGCCGCGCGCGGGTCCGAGGTGGACGGGATCGTGACGACGGCCTGGGTCCCGGCCGTGGTCGCTGCGACCTCACTCCGCAACCTCGGTGACCAGCGGATCAAGATGGTCGGCATCGATCATGATGCCGTGGTGCTGCAGGCGATCGAGGACGGCTACGTGCACGGCACCATGCTGCAGAACCCCTACGGCCAGGGCTATATCGGCTCTTATGCGATGGACCTGATCCGCCAGGGCTGTGCGGTGAAGGACGACGCGCCCTGGCTCGAGACGGCGCAGACCGCACGGTTCATCGATAGTGGCACGGCCTTCGTCGATGCGGCGCAAGTGGCCGACTATCAGGCGGCGATGGTGGCGGTGACCGAGGAGGTCATGTCGACCTTCAAGGACGATTTCCTCGACTGCAACTGAGCGGTAGCGGCAGCAAGACGTGGCGATGACCCGGCAGGGTGACACTGGCGGGCGGGGAGCGCTCGGCGCCGAGCTGAGGTCGATCCTCGCCTCCAACCAGTTCGGCCTCGCCCTTCTCATCACCGGCCTGATCGCCGTCTTCGCCACGGTCAATCCGGGCTTCGCCTCGCCCTTCAACCTCTTCTCGCTGACCCGGGTGATGGGGATCGACATGGTCATCGGCTTTTCGATGATGGTCGTCCTCGTCACCGGCGGGCTCAATCTCGCGGTGGGCTCCATCGGCGTGGCGGCGGCCATGCTCGGCGGCTATGCCATGCAGGTGCAGGGTGTGCCGATCCTCCCGGCCATGGCGATCGCCTTGGCCTTCGGCGGCTTTCTCGGCTGGATCAACGGCCAGCTCACGGTGCGGATCGGGGTGCACAGCTTCATCGTGACGCTGGCCACGATGAGCATCTTCTTCGGCGCGATGATCGTCCTGACCCGGGCCGAGGCCTTCAACGCCTTGCCGCGGGAGTTCGTCGATCTCGGCCGGCTGCGCTATTTCGGCTTCGTCTCGGGCATGCTGCCCCTGGCGCTTCTGGTCGGCATCGGGCTCTGGGTGTTCTTCAACCGGACCAGCCTCGGCCGCGAGATCGTGGCGGCGGGTGCCAATATCCGGGCGGCCGAGCTCTCCGGCATTCGGATCGCGCGGACCGTCGTCGTGGCGCATGCGCTCTCTGGTGCCTTGGCGGCCCTTGCGGGCTTGATGCTGGCGGCCCGGAACGGGGCGGCCTTGCCGTCGATGGCCGGGCATATCGGGATGGGCTGGCTGCTGCCGGCGTTTCTGGCGCCGGTGCTCGGCGGCACGCTCTTGACCGGCGGGGTGATCTCGGTGCTCGGCACGGCCTTGGGGGCCGCCATGGTCACCATCATCACCAACGGGCTCTTGCAGCTCCAGGTCGGTGAGTTCTGGGTGCAGATGTTCCTCGGCCTCGTTCTTTTGGCGGCCGTGCTGCTCGATCGCTTGCGCGGGGTGATGGCCGAGCGGCGGCGGCAGGTGCGATGACCGAGCGGCTCCGGGCACTGGCGCTGGCCGACTGGTTCGGACTGCTGCTCGTCGTGCTGGTCGCAGGAACCGCCCTCGCCTTCATGCAGCCGGCGTTTCTTTCGACCTACAACATCTACGTCCTGCTGTTGAGCTTCTCGCTCTGGGTGCTGGTGGCATTGGCGCAGATGGTGATCATCGCGATCGGCCAGATGAACCTCTCGGTGGGTGCGATCGGTGGGCTCGTCGCCATCACCTTTGCCGGAACCATGCAGGTCTGGGGCCTGCCGATCCCCTTGGCGATCGTCTTCGGCCTCCTGCTGGGTGCCCTTTGCGGCCTGTTCAACGGGGTGATCACCCACGTCTCGGGGATCAGCGCCTTCATCATCACGCTGGCCACCCTCTCGATCTTCAAGGGCATCAATATCGGCATCACCGAGGCGCAGCCCTTCTACCACATCCCGGACGCGGTGAAGGCGTTCGGCGCGGCGCGGGTCGGCGGCGTGCCCTACATGCTGGTGGTGCCGGTGGTGGCGATCGTCGGCGTCTGGCTCTTGTTCAACCGCATGGTGCTGGGCCGGCAGATCCTGGCGGTGGGTGCGAACCGCCACGCGGCCGAGCTCTCCGGCATCCGGGTCGGCCGGGTCGTCGTCATCGCCCACATGCTCTCTGCCGTGCTGGCGGCCTCGGCCGGGATGCTCGCCGTGGCCCGCCTGCAGCTCGGCCAGCCGACGATCGGCGACGACTGGCTGATCCTCTCGTTCGCCGCCCCGGTGATCGGCGGCGCCATCCTCGCCGGCGGGCACGTCTCGGTGATCGGCACCTGTCTGGGCGTCGTCATCGTCACCCTGATCAACAACGCGCTGGTGCTGCTCGGCATCGATCCCTTCTTCGTCCAGCTGCTCCTGGGTGCCCTTATCCTGGCCGCGGTGATTCTCAACCGCTGGCGCGAGCGGCGGCGCGAGGCTTTTGCATGACGGGGTGCATGACGGCCGTTCTGGAGGTCGAGGGGGCGACCAAGAGCTTTCCCGGCGTCAAGGCCCTGGCAGGGGTCGAGTTCGTCCTTCGGGCCGGCGAGATCCACGCGCTGCTCGGCGAGAACGGCGCCGGCAAGTCGACCCTGATCAAGATCCTGACCGGCATCCACGCCCCCGACGCGGGCGAGGTCCGGGTGTTCGGGGCACCTGTCCACTTCGCCAATGCCAGGGCCGCGATCGAGGCCGGGATCAGTACGGTGCACCAGGAGCGCAACCTGATCCCGCGGATGAGTGTCGCCGAGAACATCATGCTCGAGGACCTGCCGCAGCGGCTGGGCTTCGTCGACTATGCCGAGGTCAACCGGCAGGCACTCACCTGGCTCGAGCGGCTCGGGCTCGAGGTCGACCCGGAGCGCGCGGTCAGGACGTTGAGCGTGGCGCAGATGCAGCTGGTCGAGATCGCCAAGGCGCTGGTCCTC
>SLRI01000243.1 GCA_007131045.1 Rhodospirillales bacterium | reverse complement strand
TGGCGCCAGAGCGGCACGGTGTTGGCCATGGTCGAGTTGATCTTGGTGACCAGCGACTTGTCGTTCTCCTGCACCAGCCGGATCGAGGGCAGGCTCTGCATCGTCACCTGCCGGGTCAGCAAGAGATCGTGGACCCGGCGCTCGAGATCGTCGCGCCGCGAGCGCAGATCGCGGAGCTTTTGCGCCTCGATCACGTCGTCCGAGGCCTCGACCTGCTTCGCCAGCCCCGGAATGATCTTCTCGTCGAGCTCCTTCAGCTTCGCCCGGCCGGCGGCGATATAGACCTCGAGGGCGCGGAAATAGTCGAGATTGACGTCGTAGAGCTTGTCCAGCTTGGTGATGTCGGTGAGCAGCGTCGTCTTGTGCCGCTCGAGATCGTTGCTGATGCTCTCGATCTGATCACGGACCGTCTCGTACTGGCCGAGATATTCCTGCAGCTTGTTCTTCGCGCCGAAGAGGCGGGCGAGGAAGCCCGGCTGATCACGCGGGTCGATCGCCTCGAACTTCAGCTCGCGGAGCTTCGAGACCATCGTGTTCAGGGCGTCGCCGGCCGGGCCGATATCCTTGGTGCGCACCGATTCGAGCATCGAATCGGAGACCTCGGTGAGCTGCGATTGGGCCTTGGAGCCGAAGAAGATGATCGAGTTGCTGTCGGTGACGTCGAGCTCGGCCATCGCCTGCTCGACCTGCTGGACGGCGGTGCCCTCGAGATTGAGCTCGAGATCCTGCACGAGCTCGATCGACAGCGTGTCGATCTGCGTCGCCAATGCCGTAGGCGGTGCTTCGGTCGCCACCGGCGCAGCTCCCCCCGTCTTCCCGGGCGGAGTGCTCTCGGGCGGCTTCTTCGAGGGCGGCGTGGTCATCGATCTGCTCCAGGCTCTGCGCACGGGTGCGCGGCTAGTGGACACCTTCGCGTTCGAGCTGAGTCTTCAAGACGTCGATCTGCACCTCGAGATCGAGGGAATCGTTGCGCTTGAGGACCTCGGCCTGTTCGGCGAAGACCTGCTCGACCGTCTCTAGCACATGGCGGAAGTTCTCGGCCAAGGGTGTGTCCACCAGATCCCGCTGCTGCCGCCGATAACCGGCGACCACGTCGCGGGTGCCGTCGAGATAGGTGACGAGAAAGCGTCTGGCCCGGCGAATGTCTTTCGGATCCTGCTCGAGCTGCCGCAAGATGCCCGAGGCACTCGCGGTGATCCGGGCGAGGCGCTCCTCTAGCTCGCGCGAGTGCAGGCCCCGGGCCTCGGTCTCGATCTGCCGGACCTTGCCGCGCGCCTCCTCGAGGGCGGCGAGCACGGCCTCGGTCCTCAGCCCGGCGCGCTCGGCGGTGGCGGCATCGAGGCCCTTGTCGCGGCGCGGGTCGAGGCCGTAGGCGAGCACCGAGCCGTAGCTCATGAGACCGCCGGCGACCATGCCGAGAATCCAGGGCTGATGCCCGGCGATGCTGGCCAGCACCAGGCCGGCGAGACCGATCGCGACATGGCCCACCAGCTTGAACGGCGGTGGCGCCTTGGTGATCGACCGTTCGTCATAGTCCCGTGCGGCCTCCCGGCCGCGGCGGATCAGCCGGGCGGCGAGCTGCAGCCCGGCGATCGCCCCCAGCGCGCCGATGACCTTGGCGGGACTGGCGAAAATCAGGCCGACCAGGACCGGGCCGACGCAAAAGAACGTCGCGACGTGCAGCGTCCAGGGCTCCGGCGTGGCGGCCGGCAGCCCGCGCGTGGCCGCAGCCTCCACCCGCGAGCCGATCCGTCGCGAGAAATTACCCCGTTCGTCGCTCATGCACCGTCAATCATCGAGAGCGAAAGCCTGCCACGTCGAGAGCCAGCCAGCTCAAAAGAGCGCCATCGTCGCCAAGAGCCAAAAGCCGACCAGCAGGATAGTAAGGCCGAGACCACGCTTCATGGTTCCTCGCTGCAACACCGATATCGCCGCCAGCGCCTGACTAGCCGATCGACGGCCGGCGGAAAAGCCGGCAGGCATCGCTGCGAACGCGCGAGCCGCTGTGCCGCACCCGGATCGGCCAGATCAAGGCGAGCCGGCGTCAATCGCAGCTCTGGCCGAAGGCGGCCAGGCCCTCTTCGAGGTAGTCGGCCAAGAGCGGCATCCCCATCAGGTATTGCGCCGTCCGGTCGTTGTGCGCATTGGCCGCCTCGGCCCGGGCATCCGCCCACTCCTCGAGCGAATAGCTGCCGCGGCCGAGCCAGGCCAAGGCCACCAGCTCGATCTTCTCGTCCTCGTTGAGGCTCGAGATCATCTCGGCGAGCTCGTCCTCGGTGTTGTCGGCCTCCTCGTCGTCGACGAGCTCGTCCTGCGCCTCGAGCTCGTCGACCTCGCCTTGCGCCAGATCGGAGCCGGGATCGTCGCCGGCGGTGTCCAGGTCGGCATCGAACACCCGAGCCTTGACGATGATCGCACAGACCTTGTCCGGATCGATGGTTAACATATCGGTTGAATCTCCCCGTGATGCTGTTCTACGTCACACTCCGCGAGCGATTGCCCGTCACCGGCCGATGATAAGCTCAGGGCGGTCGCGCAACAATCGTCCGACGTTAACCCTTTTTGCACTAATTTCTGGTAGAGCGCTGCCACGAGATACTATCCAGGAGCCCCGATGGCCCCGACTGCCGGCCGAGAATTCCGCGCCGCACGGCCGCCCGCCGGCGCCGGGCGAGCCCCCTGGTGACCAGCCGAGAGCATCCATGACCAACCCGAACCGCTACATCTACCGGGTCATCCTCTTTCTCGTCCTGGCCCTGGCCGTGATCGCCGCGCTCTACGAGGTGATCGCGCGCGCCTTCGTCCAGAACCCGGCCTTGAACGGACTGATCATCGGGGTGCTGCTGCTCGGCATCGCCTACGCTTTTCGCCGCATCTTGATGCTGCGCGCCGAGGTCGCCTGGATCGAGGCGTTCCGCACCGCCGGTCCCGGCTTCTCGATGGCCGCCCCGCCGCGCCTCCTGGCCCCGGTCGCCGGTGCCTTGGGCGAGCAGGCCCGCCGCGACCGGGCATCGCTGAACGCCCTTTCGATGCGCTACCTGCTCGACAGCATCAGCGCCCGGCTCGACGAGAGCCGCGACATCACCCGCTACCAGACCGGCCTGTTGATCTTCCTCGGCCTGCTCGGGACGTTCTGGGGGCTGCTCGAGACGATCACCTCGGTCGGCCGCGTGATCAGCGACCTCTCGCTCACCGGCGACGACATGCTCGCCGTCTTCGACGATCTGCAGCTCGGCCTCGCGGCACCGCTGAGCGGCATGGGCACCGCCTTCAGCTCGTCGCTGTTCGGCCTCGCGGGCTCACTGATCCTCGGCTTCATCGACCTCCAGGCGACCCAGGCGCAGAACAATTTCTACAACGATCTGGAGGAGTGGCTGGCCAGCCTGACCCGGCATTCGTCGTCCGACGGCGCCCTGACCACTACCGGCACGGCCTCGGTCCAGCCGCTGCCGACCTACCTGCAGGGCATGCTGCAGCAGAACGCGGAGAACGTCGATCAGCTGCGCCTGGCGCTCGAGCGCAGCGAGCATGCGCGCAGCGACCTGAACGGTACCCTGGCGATCCTCAACGAACGGCTGGGACAGCTGCACGAGCAGTTGCGCGACGACCACGCGGTGCTCGGCCGGCTCGCCCAGGCCCAGATCGAGGTGCAGCAGAGCCTCGGCCGGGGCACCCTGGTGACCCTCGACGAGAGCACCCGCGAGCACATCCGCAACACCGACCACAAGCTCGCCCGCTTGATCGAGGAAATGGCGCGCGGCCGCGAGGAGAGCACCCGCGAGCTGAAGAACGAGATCAGGCTGGTCTCGCGCACCATCGCGATCGCCGCCGGCGAGCCGCAGTCGCTGCGCCCGTGACCGCAGACCAGGCGTCGATGATCGGGCGCGCGGCAGCGCTGCGGGCAGGCGCCCGGGCCACCGCCCTCGGGCGAGGGGGCTGAGCCGTGGCGCGCGGTCGCAGCGGCCAGCGGGCCGGCTCCACCGACATCTGGCCGGGCTTCGTCGACGCGTTGTCGACCCTGGTCATGGTCATCATCTTCCTGCTCGTCGTTTTCGTCCTGGCCCAGTTCTTCTTGAGCCGGCAGCTCGAGGGGCGGGATGCGGCGATGAGCCGGCTGGAGAGCGAGATCGCCTCGCTCGAGCGCGAGCTCGGCCTCGAGCGCGACAGCGCGGCCGAGCTGCGGCGCAGCGTCGCCCGGCTGTCGACCGATCTGCGCGGCGCCATGGCCGAGCGGGATGCGCTCGCCGATCGGATGGACGATGTCGCGGCCGAGCGCGACCGGCTCACCGAGGCCATGGCGCTCGCCGCCGATCGCGAACTGCGGCTCGAGGAGACGCTGGCCGCCCTGCGCCTCGAGCGCGACAGCTTCGCCGAGGAAGCCGAGGCGACCCGGGCCGACCTCGAGGCGGCGCAGGCGACGATCGAGGCCGACCGCGAGACGCTCGAGGCGCGGCTCGCCGAACTCGTCCAGCTGCGCCGCGACATCGATTCCCTCGAGACCGTCCGCGCCGAGCTCGAGGCCGAGGTGGCGGCGACCGCCGACCTTTTGACCACGGCCGAGGCGGATCGCGACGCCACGCAGGAAGCGCTCGGTGCCCTGCGCGACGAGCGGGCCGCCCTCGAGGCGCGCCTCGCCGACGAGGAGGAGCGCACCCGGCTCGCCCAGCGCGAGCTCGAGGAGCGGGAGATCCGGCTCGACGAGCTGTTGCGCAGTGCCGCCAGCCTGGAGACGGCGCTCGACGAGGAGGGCCGGGCGCGCGAGGAGGCGCTCGCCGAGGTGGCGCTGTTGACCCGGCAGATCAACGCGCTCTCGGTCCAGCTCGCCCAGCTCGACCAGATCCTCGATGCGCGTGAGCGCGAGGTCGCCGAGCAGAGCGCCCTGATCGCCGATCTCGGCGCCCGCCTCAATCTGGCGCTCGCAGCCCAGGTCGAGGAGCTGTCGCGCTTCCGCTCGGACTTCTTCGGCCGGCTGCGGCAGGTCCTGGGCGACCGCGACGAGGTGCGCATCGTCGGCGACCGCTTCGTCTTCCAGTCCGAGGTGCTGTTCGGCACCGGCGAGGCCGAGGTCGGGCCAGAGGGGCGCCGCCAGTTGACCCAGCTGGCCCAGACCTTCGTCGATATCGCCGAGGAGATCCCCGACGAGCTGCCCTGGGTCTTGCAGGTCGACGGCCATACCGATCGCCGGCCGATCAGCACGCCCCGGTTCCCGTCGAACTGGGAGCTGTCGACGGCGCGCGCGATCTCGGTGGCGCAGGTGCTGATCGACCAGGGCATCCCGCCGGACCGGGTGGCCGCCCGCGGCTTCGCCCAGTTCCAGCCTTTGGACCCGGCCGACACGCTCGAAGCCTATCGCCGCAACCGGCGTATCGAAATCAAGTTGACCACCCGATGAGGTGGCGTTCCACCCCCTCGGTCGATGGCCCGGCGATTGCATTTGCCTTCCGGTCGAGCGAAAATACAAAGACGGACGGCGATGGCGCCGCACGATGCGCCCTCGGCCGAGGGCGGTTCGATCGATCGGCCGGGGTGGCCGGAACACTGGCCCGGAACACTTGCAACGCGCGGTTCGATTTGGCAGGCGACACTGGGGCCGCCGGCATTGTTCGCGGGGGCCGGGATACGGGCGCCGGCAGGGCTTGCGCAGGCTGGTATGGCGGCAGGGAGCGATGAGAACTTGACGGCGACTGGACAGACGGCAACGAGCGGTGGCGGGCGGACGGCGATGCAGGTGCCGTTCGACTCGCTGATGGCGACCCATCGTGGGGCGCGGCGCAAGCTGCAGCTCTACTTCTGGGCGCTTTTGCTGGTCGGCATCGGCCTCGTGCTGCTCGGCCTGTTCGCCGTCTTGCCGCTGCTGCCGGCGCTCGTGGTCGGGATCGTGACCGCGGCGGTCGCGGTCTTTCCCTATCGCGAGATGGTCGAGCGCGACGAGCGGATCGAGGGGCTGCACGTGCTGCACGACGAGTGGAGCGAGCTGCAGACCACGAGCGACGATGCGGAACGTGAGAGCGATCGATTCATCGAGCTCTTGTGGAAACTCTACGGCAAGCGTTGAGGCCGATTTTGGCGGGGTGGCATGGCGAACAGGATTTCTGAACTCGAGGCGCATCTGCGCCAGTGGGAAAGCGGCAAGCAGAAGCGCACGGCGGCGTTCACCCTGATTCCGATCGCCGCCGCTCTCGGCGTCGGTTGGTACGCGTATGACCGGGTGGCGACGGTCGAGGGTGAACTCGACCAGACCCTGACGGCGCTCGAGGCGCCGGCCGTCGACGCCACCGGCCCTGCCGCCAGGCGCGCCCAGATCGAAGCCCTGCGCGAGCAGGTGGACGAGCTGCGCAGACTGCCGGGTTCGCTCGCCGAGGTGACCGCCCAGCGCGAGGCCTTGGAGACGGCACTGGCCTCGAGCGAGGCCGAGATCGCAGCACTTCAGGCCCAGTCGGTCGAGATCGCGGCCCTGCAGGCCGAGCGCGACGCCCTGACGGTCGAGCTCGCCACCCTGGCCAGCGAGCGCGACCAGCTGAGAGGCGCGCTCGATGCCGCGCTGACCGAGCAGGCGGCGCTGGAGCTCGAGGTTGCAGCGCAGCAGGATGCGCTGGCCGAGGCCAACGCCGCCCTCGCCGCCGCCGAGGCACGCCTCGCCGAGCTCGCCCTTGCCGAAGAGGAGCGTGCGGCGCTCGAGCTGGAGCTCGCCGAGCTGGGCGAGGCGCACGAGGCGTTGACCCGAGACGCGTCATTGGCCGAGCGCGAGCGCGAATCGTTCCGCGCGCTGGCGGCCGAGCAGGAAGCGGCGCTGGCCGAGACGACCGACGCGCTGATCGCGGCCGAGAAGCGGCTGACCGAGCTGGCAGCTGCGCAAGAGGAGCGGGCTGCGCTCGAGGCCGAGTTCGCCGAGCTGCGCGAGGCGCACGAGGCGTTGACGCGTGATGCGGCGCTGGCCGAGCGCGAGCGCGAGTCGTTCCGCGCCCTGGCGGCCGAGCAGGAATCCGCGCTCGCCGAGACGACGGATGAGCTGCTCGCGGCCGAGACGCGGCTGAGCGAGCTCACCGCCGCGGAAGTGGAGCGTACGGCGCTCGAGCTGGAGCTCACCGAGCTGCGCGAGGCGCACGAGGCGTTGACGCGTGCTGCCGCTCTGGCCGAGCGCGAGCGGGAGTCGTTCCGCGCCCTTGCGGCCGAGCAGGAATCCGCGCTGGCCGAGACGACGGACGAACTGCTCGCGGCCGAGACGCGGCTGAGCGAGCTCGCCGGCGCGGAAGAGGAGCGGGCGGCGCTCGAGCTGGAGCTCGCCGAGCTGCGCGAGGCGCACGAGGCATTGACGCGTGCTGCCGCTCTGGCCGAGCGCGAGCGGGAGTCGTTCCGTGCGCTGGCGGCCGAGCAGGAGACGGCGCTCGCCGAGACGACGGACGCACTGCTCGCGGCCGAGACGCGGCTCGAGGCGCTGGAGCGGGAAGCGGCCGAGGCCGTCGAGGCGGCGGAGGCCGAGCGCCGCTCGGCGGTCGGGGCGCTGCTCGAGGATCTGGCCGAGGCCGGGGCCCGGATCGGGTCGCTCGAAGCCGCGCTCGATGCTGCCGTCGGCCAGCGCGAGACGGTCGAGGCGAGTTTCGCCGAGCTCGAATCCGCCCGGGCGGAGGAGCTCGCCGGAGCCGAGGCCAGGATCGCCGCCCTCCAGGCCGAGCTCGTCACCGCCGAGACGCGCATTCAGGAGCTGCGCGACGCCGAGAGCGAGCTGATCGACGAGCGGGTGACGCGGCTCGAGGACGAGCGCGAAGCGGCGCGCGCGGCGATCGGCGAGCTCGAGGCCTTGGTGCGCGATCTCGAGGAGGAGGCGGCAAGGGCGGCCGAGCTCGAGCGCGAGCTCGGTCTGGCGACGAGCACGATGGCGGCCCTGCGGGACGTGCGCGACGATCTCGAGGATCGGCTGGCGCGTGCCGAGGACGCGCTGATCGCCGCCGAGGCGGCGGCGGAAGAGACCGCCGCCGAGCTGGCGACGCTGTCGGCCGAGCGGGACGAGCTGCGAACGAGCCTCGACGCGGCGCGCGAGCGGTCGGCCGAGCTGGAGCGCGAGCTCGGTCTGGCGAGCAGCACGGTGGCCGCCTTGCAGGGCGTGCGCGACGATCTGGAGAGCCGCCTGGCGAACGCCGAGGACGCCCTGATCGCGGCCGACGAGGCGGAGAGCGAGACGGTGGCCGGCTTGCGGGCGGCGGTCGGGGAGCTCGAGGCCGAGCGCGACGCGGCGCAGTCGGCGCTCGAAGCCTCGCGGGCGACCGTGGCCGGCCTCGAGGAAGAGGTGGCGCGGCTGGCCGACGTGGAGCGCGAGCTCGCTCTGGCGGCCAGCACGGTTGCGGCCCTGCGGGACGTGCGCGACGATCTGGAGAGCCGGCTGGCGCGTGCGGAGGACGCGCTGATCGCGGCCGACGAGGCGGAGAGCGAGACGGTGGCCGGCTTGCGGGCGACGGTTGGGGAGCTCGAGGCCGAGCGCGACGCGGCGCTCTCGGCGCTCGAGGCTTCGCGGGCGACCATGGCCGGCCTCGAGCAAGAGGCGGTGCTGGCGGCCGAGCTGACCGAGAGCCTGGCCGCCGCCGAGGCGCGGGCGGCCGAGGCCGAGCAGCAGGTGGCGAGCTCGACCGCCGAACGCGACGAGGCCGAGGAGTCGCTGGCGACCCTTCGCGAGAACATCCGCGAGCTCGAGCAATCGCTGATTCGCGGCAACCGCTCGCTGGCGACGCTGCGGGCGGACCTTGCCGAGGTCGAGCGCGAGCGTGACGAGGCGCAGGGCTTTTTGGCCACCCTGCGCGAGAACAACCGGACGCTTGAGGCCGCGGTCATTCGCGGCGATCGGGCCTTGAGCGAGGCCCGGGCGGAGCGGGATGCGGTACAGGCCGAACGGCGGGCCGCGCTGAGCCGGGCCGCCGAGCTTGCCGAGGAGGTGGCGGCGCTCGAGGCCGAGATCGGCGGGCGAACGGCGGCGCTGGGCGAGATGGAGGCCGCGTTGACGGCGGAGAGGGCCGGGCGCGAGGCTGCCGAAAGCCGGGCTGCCGCGCTCGCCGACGAGGTGGCCGCGCTCGAGGGCGAGGTGCTGGAGGCCGCAGCGACCCGGCCGCTGATGGCCAGCGAAGGGGCGCGGCAGCTCGACGCGCTGCTCGATGTCGATGCGGCGACCCGCGACCGGCTGGCCGCGCTCGCGGCCGAACTCGCCGAGCTTCGGGCGTTGACCGAGGCGCAGCGATCGGCGCTTGCCGAGCGCGACGAGGCAGCGACCGGCAGGCTGGATGCGATCGGCAGCCAGCTCGCTGCCAGCCTAACGGTCTCGCCGACCGAGGCACGGGCGGCGGCCGCCGAGGTCGTCCGCCGCGAGGGGCGGATCGCCGGCGAGGTGCTCGGCCGGGTTGCCGGTGCCGACGACGTCCCGATCTTGAGTGGCCGCAACGTCGCCTTTACCGCCGGGCTGTCCTTCGCCTCGGCCGAGGCGGACCTGTCACCCGAGGGCGAGGCGGCGCTCGGCGAGATCGCGAGCGAGCTCCGCCGGGTGACCGCGAGCCTGCCCGACGAGCTGCCGTGGATGCTCCGGGTCGACGGGCATACCGACGACCTGCCGATCAGAAGCGGCCGTTTCCGCTCGAACTGGGAGCTGTCGGCGGCCCGGGCCAGCACCGTCGCCGAGTATCTGGCCAATGCCGGAATCCCGGCCGATCGGCTGATCGCCGCCGGCTTCGCTGATACCCAGCCGGTGGCCACCGAGCGGACCGCGGCGGCGCGGGCACAGAACCGCCGGATCGAGATGCGGCTCACCGTCCGTTGAGCTGGCGCGGTCCAGTACCCCCTGGCCCGGTCTCCCTTGGCCGGCGCCGGCGCGCCGCGCCGGCCGTGGACCGCTAGCAGATGCAGGCGGTGATCAGCAACGGCCGCAGCCGGCTCGAGGCGTTCGTGACCTCGGTGCCGTTCGAGCGCTTCATCATCGCGGTCATCCTGATCAACGCGGTGACCCTCGGGCTCGAGACCGTGCCCTGGGCGATGGACCGCTTCGGGCCGCTCTTGATCACCCTCGACCATGCGGCGCTCGCCATCTTCGTGGTCGAGATCTCGCTCAAGCTGATCGCCATGGGCTTGCGCTTCTTCGGCCGCGCTTGGAACATCTTCGATTTGACCATCGTCCTGGTCTCGCTCGCCCCGGCGACCGAGGGCTTCGCCGTCCTGCGCGCCTTTCGCATCCTGCGCGTGCTCCGGCTGATGACCATGCTGCCCTCGATGCGCAGCGTGGTCGAGGCGATGCTCCGGGCGATCCCCGGCATGGGCTCGGTCGTCGCCCTCCTCGCCCTCGTCTTCTACGTCTTCTCGGTGATGGCGACCAAGCTCTTCGCGGCGAGCTTTCCCGAATGGTTCGGCTCGATCGGCGCCTCGCTCTACAGCCTCTTTCAGGTGATGACCCTGGAGAGCTGGTCGATGGGCATCGTGCGCCCGGTGATGGAGGTCTACCCGCACGCCTGGGTGTTCTTCGTCCCGTTCATCCTGATGACGACCTTCGCGGTCCTCAACCTGTTCATCGCGATCATCGTCAACGCGATGACCGAGTCGCATGTCGACGAGGCGGCGGCCCAGGCCGAGCAGAGCCACGCCGACCACGCGACGCTGGTGGGCGAGATCCGCGAGCTCCGGCGCGAGCTGCAGAGCCTGCGCGCCCGGCTGCCGGAACCGACGCCCGAGGCGGCGGGCCAGAACGAAAGCCGGGCGGACTGAGCCCGCTGCCGGGCCTCAGGCGGCGGCTTCGAGCCGGCCGGTGTCGCGCTCCAGATCGATATCGAGGCTGGAGGTGACCTCGAGCCGCTTGTCCTCGAGCACGTCGGCATCCGGATGCTCGGCCCGCCAGCGCTCGATCGTCCGGTCGCGCTCCTCGAGCAGCTCGGCGATCACCGGACGGTAGCAGCGCAGCACGGCCACCAGCCAGCGATTGACCGGCCAGGAGGGGTGCGCGAGCTCGATGTCGAAGCGATCGAGCGCCGGGACGAGCTCTGCCGCCGGCCGCCAGCGCTCGCCGGTTACCCAGCGGTTGGTGGTGAACAGCTGGATCGGCTTGCCGAACTTGTCCATCGAGATGCCGATCAAGTGCGCCGGCTTGTCGTCGGTGCGCCTGAAGGTGTGGAAATGGCCGTGCTCACCCGGCCGCTGGTCCTTGGGATGGGCGTGGTAGTACCACTGCGAGCGGCTGGCCGGATCGTAGACGTCGCCCTTGGGGTAGTGGTTCCACTGATAGAATTGCCCCTGGTGGCGCAACACCTCGGCCACGACGTTGCTCTTCGACTTGCCCAGAATACGCTGCCAGTCGAGCGCCTCGCGGCCGGCGGCGGCGCGCACCGCCCTGTCATCGGGCCGGGTGTCATCGGGCCGGGTGTCATCGGGCCGGGTGTCATCGGATCGGGTATCGGCGGGTCGGCTCGCATCGCCGTTGGTGGCGCCGCTCCTGGCGCCGTTGCGCGCAGGGCGGGCGGTGGCCGCGGCCAACGGCGCCGAGGCTTCCTTTTGCAGCATGGTTCGATCTCCTCCTCCTGAACGTCGTGCCGGGCCGAAGGTCGAGTGCCGGACCGCGGCCCCGTGGCCGGTGGGCACCCGATCCGGATCGACGGCACGAGTGATCAGAACGTAGCGGGTCCTTCCCTCATGATGGAGAAAAGAAGGCTCTTGCATTGCTGATCTCACATGGTTGTGACGGGGTTCGTCGCACTGCGCACGCGTCCGTGAGCCCACGTGAAGACGGCCTGCCCTAGGGTTGGAAGGCGTGGAGGACGGCGGCAGTACCCAACCGCCTTCTTCCCGACCGAAGCCCCAAGCTCCGAGGGAGGAAAACATGACGTTCCATCGACCTTCGCCGTCCGCCGACAGTAATGCACCCGGTGCCCTGCCCGACGCGTTGCCCGCGGATTCGCGATCCCAGGTTGCGGGTGCTCGGCGCTTGATGTGTCGCGCTCGCTGCCGCTGTCGACGCGTCGTCGAACTGCGATCCATGGCAGCGCCGGTCGCCCTGCTCGGTGGCGCGCTGGTGCTCACGGCGTGCGCCGAAGACGGTAGTTTCACCCTGGCCGAAGCGGTCGCGGCGCAGCCCGGGCAGGTCGCCGCCGCCAATCCCTGTGCCGCCGCCAATCCCTGCGCCGCCGCCAATCCCTGTGCCGCCATCGATCCGTGCGCCGCCAACCCCTGCGCCGTGACCATGGCCTGCGCCGCCTGTGCACCGGCCGGTTGCGGGCCTTGTGATCCCTGCGCTGCCGCCTGCGGCCCCTGTGCCGCCGCCGCTTGCGCGCCCTGCGGTCCCTGCGACCCGTGTGCCGCCGCCGCGTGTGGCCCTTGCGGCCCCTGCGATCCGTGCGCGCCAGGCGCCATGGCGGTGAGCGAGGC
>SLRI01000572.1 GCA_007131045.1 Rhodospirillales bacterium | reverse complement strand
CGAGAATGCGGCTGACGGAGCCGACCGAAGTCAACAGCTTTCGAGGGAAAGCCGCGCGGTTCCTGGGCCATTCGGCGATCGGGATGAGGGCCGGAGACCTTACCGGCGGCCAAAGCTGGCGGAGGGACAGGGATTCGAACCCTGGGTGCCATCGCTGGCACAACGGTTTTCGAGACCGCCCCGTTCAACCACTCCGGCATCCCTCCGAGCGCCCGCCTGATGTAGAAAATCGGGGCACACCTTGCAAGAGGCATGGAACCCGACGCAAGGATCGCATCAGGCCGCGGCGCGTAGCTGGAGGAGGCAAACTACCGCCGACCACCCCATACCGACGCGCCGATGCGCTATCCCGGCTATTCCGCTGCCTCGGCCATCGGGTTGTTCGGATGCGTCGTCCAGTTGCCGTAGCGCTGCTCGACTACCCGTCCGGTGCGGGGATCGACCGTCCCGGCCTCGAGCCGCTCCATGGTGATGCAGCTCTCGACCGGGCAGACGTTGACGCAGAGATTGCAGGCGACACACTCCTCGTCGATCACCTCGAACACGCGGCCGGGCTTGATCGCGATCGCTTGGTGCGAGGTGTCCTCGCACGCCGCGTAGCACCTGCCGCACTTGATGCAGAGGTCCTGGTCGATCCGCGCCTTGGTGACGTAGTTCAAGTTCAGATACTGCCAGTCGGTGACATTGGGCACCGCCCGTCCGGTAAAGGCTTCGAGATCCGGATGGCCCTTGGCGTCCATCCACTGCTCGAGGCCCGAGATCATCTCCTCGACCACCTTGAAGCCGTAGGTCATGGCTGCGGTGCAGACCTGCACGTTGCCCGCACCCAGGGCCATGAACTCGGCCGCGTCCCGCCACGTCGTGATCCCGCCGATGCCCGAGATCGGCAGCCCTCGCGTCTCCGGATCGCGGGCGATCTCGGCCACCATGTTCAGCGCGATCGGCTTGACCGCCGGGCCACAATAACCGCCGTGGCTGCCCTTGCCGTCGATCGAGGGCTCGGGGCTGAACGTGTCCAGATCGACCGCGGTGATCGAGCTCACCGTGTTGATCAGCGAAACCGCATCGGCGCCACCCTTTTTCGCCGCCCGCGCCGGATGGCGGATGTCGGTGATATTCGGCGTCAGCTTGACGATCACCGGCATGCCCGTGTGCGCCTTGCACCAGCGCGCCACCATCTCGATGTACTCCGGCACCTGGCCCACCGCCGAGCCCATGCCGCGCTCGCTCATCCCGTGCGGACAGCCGAAATTCAGCTCGATCCCGTCGGCCCCGGTGTCCTCCACCTTCTTCAGGATGAAGGCCCAGGAGTCCTCGTCGCAGGGCACCATCAGGCTGACCACCATGGCCCGGTCCGGAAAGTCCCGCTTGACCGCCTTGATCTCCCGCAGGTTCACCTCGAGCGGCCGATCCGTGATCAACTCGATGTTGTTGAGGCCCAACAGCCGCCGATCGGCACCCCAGACCGCGCCGTAGCGCGGCCCGTTGACGTTGACGATGTGCGGGTCGAGCCCGAGCGTCTTCCAGACCACCCCGCCCCAACCCTGCGCGAAGGCCCGGCGGACATTGTACTCCTTGTCCGTCGGCGGGGCAGAGGCGAGCCAGAACGGGTTCGGCGAGCGGATGCCGACGAACTCGCTGCGCAGATCGGCCATCTTGCTCTCCCTACTTCTCCGGCCGCATCAGCCGGCGGTCAGTTGTGCGTGGATATCCATGGCCGCATCGCGCCCCTGCGCCACGGCCGTCACCGTCAGGTCCTCGCCCTCGGGCGTGCAGTCGCCGGCAGCCCAGACTCCCTCGAGCGTGGTCCGCCCGGCCCCGTTCACCGCGAGCTTGCTGCCCGACAGCGCCAGCCCGGCGGGCACCCCGTCGAGCGTCTGGCCGATGGCGAGGAACACCTGATCGGCCGGCAGGGTGAACGTCTCTGCAGTGACCTCCAGACGGCCGCCCTCCTCGCGGGTGTAGGCGAACACCGCCGCCGTCACGCGGCCCTCGCCCTCCAGCCGAACCGGCGCGGCACCGCAGCGGATCCGCACACCCGCCGTCTGGGCGTGCTCCTGCTCGTGCGCCGAGGCGCTCATCCGCTCCTGGCTACGCCGATAGACGATCGTGACCTCCTCGGCACCCAAGAGCTTCGACTGCACGGCGGCGTCGATCGCGGTCATCCCGCCACCGATCACCACCACCCGCCGGCCGATCGGCAGCGCCGACTTGTCCGCCGCCTGGCGCAGCTCGGCGATGAAATCCACCGCCGGCCGCACCCCGTCCAGGTCTTCGCCGGAAAGGACCGGCGCATTGACGCCGCCGAGGCCGATGCCGAGCAGCACCGCATCGTGCCCGGCGCGCAATCCGTCGAGCGTCACCTCGCGGCCGAGCGCCTCGCCGTAGCGGATCTCGATCCCGCCGATCCGCAGGAGCCAGTCCAGTTCGGCCTGGGCGAAGTCGTCCACCGTCTTGTAGGCGGCGATGCCGTACTCGTTGAGGCCGCCGCCCCTGGGCCGCGCCTCGAACACGGTGACCTCGTGGCCGAGCATGGCGAGCCGATGCGCAGCGGCCAGCCCGGCAGGACCCGCCCCCACCACCGCCACCCGCTTGCCGGTCGCCGGAGCTCGGCTGAACGGATGAACCCCGGCCGCCATCAGCTTGTCCGTCGCGAAACGTTGCAGCCGGCCGATCTCCACCGGCTTGCCCTCCGCCGCCTCGCGCACGCAGGCCTCCTCGCAGAGCGTCTCGGTCGGGCAGACCCGGGCACACATCCCGCCCAGGATGTTCTGCTCGAAGATCGTTTTCGCCGCAGCCTCGGGCGTGCCGGTCGCGATCTGCCGGATGAAGAGGGGAATGTCGATCGCCGTCGGGCAAGCAGTGATGCACGGCGCATCATAGCAGAAATAACAGCGATCCGCCGCCACCAACGCCTCGTGCGCCGTCAAGCGCGGCGCGATATCGGCAAAATTCTCGGCCACCACCGGCGCTGCCATACGCCCGGCGACGATGCCCGGTGTCTGCGGACTGGCTGTCATCCGCCACTCTCCCTCGAAAACAGCAGGGCCGCGAGCCGCGACCCCTCGATCATCCGGGCATCACGCTAGCACATCGTTCGATCATGAACAGCCGCTGAGAGCCCGTTTGAAAAGTTCTGCCTGAGTGTCAACGGCTTGCGAGACGCCTGACGAGGAGCTGGACGGTTGCGACGAGGAGCATGGCGGTGGCTGTTTCGATCAGTCGCTCGAAAT
>SLRI01000050.1 GCA_007131045.1 Rhodospirillales bacterium | reverse complement strand
CCGGGGCGGCTGGCCGCGGCGGATCAAGAGGACGCGGTCGTCGCGCCAGACGACGACGCCGACCCCGACGATCGGTCGCTCGGGGAAGTCACGAGGCAAATCAGTCGGCATGGAGGCTCTGCATGGGCGAAGGCTCTTGCTCTCAGGCGATCAGCGCCAAGGCCGCAGCATAGCGGGTGAGGCCGGAACCTGCGACCTCGGCGGCGCTGCGCATGCCGATCAGCGGCACCGGGCCGAGCGCCTTGGCCAGCACCGCCGCCTCGTCGACGCCGGGGCCGAAGAACCGCTCGCCGCGCTCGATCGAGCTGTAGAGCAGGGCGACGCGGGGCGGCCGGCCGGCGAGCTCTTCGCGAAGGCCGCGGGCGAGGCTGCCGAGCTCCTCGAGCGCGCGGGTCGGATCGCGGCGATAAAAGGCGATCCGGGCCGGCAGCGAGCTGCCGGGTGCGAGGCCCGAAAGCTCGACGCCGCCGGCGACCCGGTCGGCATCGGCGATGCCGTAGAGCTCGGCGCGACCGGCGAGACGACCGGGCTCGTGCTCCACCGGGCCGTGGCTCGCGACGAGGATCTGCCGGGCGAGCAGCCGCGGCTCGTGGACCAGGAGATCGCCGGCCTCCTCGGCCAAGACCTCGATCGCCGGGCGATCGTCGAGAGCGGTGAGCAGCGTCCCCCTGCCGCCGGTCACCCGATGCACGGGCCCGAGCGGCGAGCAGCCGTGGCTGACGCCGGTGACCAGGCGGACATCGCCGGTGAACAGCACGCCCGTCGCCGCACCAGCCGAGGGGGACAGGGTGATCTGGGCGTGGTCGAAGGCCGAGGCGCTCTGGCCGCCGGCGAGCGGGCAGTCGGCGCCGGCTGCCAGGGCGGCGAACGCCCGGCCTGCATCGGCGGCATCCGGGACGTGGACGATCCCGCCTCTGGCACCGGCCAAGCCGACCGGCAGCCGGCCGCTGAACGGGACGAGGCCGGCGCCGCCGAGGGGCAGCGGCAGGGCGGCGATGGCGCCGTCGCCGGCGAGCTCGCGGCCGGCGGCGAAGACCGCGGTGCTCGCGGCACCCAGCCAGGTGCGGATCCCGGTCCGCTCGCGCAGCCCGTCGAGCATCACGTCGGCCATCTCGGTGACCGGGTCGGCGAGGAAGACGAGGCCGAGATCGGCGCCCTCGGGTGCCGGGTCGAGCTGGTCGAGCACGCTCTTGAGCAGTTGCGGCCAGGGCCGCCCGGCCGCGTAGACGAGCCCGCTCACGACCGCGTGCGGCCGCAACGTGTGGAGCGAAGGCGCCGTTCGAATTCAACCATCATGAAAAACAGATTGACATGCATTCAACCATTAGGCAAGTTCCAGTCGCGTTCGTTCGTCGGTTTCAACCTCGACCGCCGATCGACGCGCTCGATGACGAGATGGGACCCTGGGGGGACCGTTCGCAAGAACGGTCCCCTTCCCGTTGCCGAACGCGGCCTTTTTCTGCCCATCGACCACGGCCCCAGCGCGGTCACGGCTCGTCGAGCGCCGCCTCCAGGCTGGCCAGCAGCTCGGCCAGCGCCTGGGCGTTCGGGCCGCGGGCGAGGAAGCGGAGATCGATCCGCCGGTTGACCCGCCTCGCCGCTTCCGTCGGCGCATCGATCACCGGCCGCCGCTCGGCATAGCCGCTCAGCCCCAAGAGCGCAGCACCGGACGCGTTCTCGAGGGCTTCGAGCCGGGGTGCGGCACGGCTGATCGCGAGGAACGTGTTGCGCGCCCGGGCGGCCGACAAGGCCCAGTTGTCGGCGAACGGGCCGCCGCGGATCGGCCGGTCGTCGGTATGGCCCTCGATCAGCACGGCCTCGAGCACGTCGAGCGGGCCACCGGGGCAGGGTCCGCCGGCCGCCAGCCCCACATAGCAGGGCAGGAGCTCGGCCATGACCTCGGCCAGCGCGACGATGGCGACCTCGCCGGTCGGGCTGAGCTCGGCCTCGTTGCTGGCGAACAGCAGCGATTCGGGCAGTCGCAGGATGCTGCTCTCGAGGTCGACCTCGACCTCGAGGCCACGCGCCGAGAGCGCCGCCTTGATCCGCATCAAGAGTTCGGCGCGCTCGGTGTCGCGGGCCATCAGCCGGCCGGTGATCCCGGCCAGCCGATCGCGCTCGGCGAGCAGCCGGTCGCGGTCGAGCGCGAGTTCGGCGCGGTCCAGCTCGATCAGGTCGCGCTCGTCGGCGATGGCGTCGCGCTCGACCACCAGCTCCTCGAGCGTCGCCTCGGCGGCGTCCTCCGCACTGCGGAAGTTGAGCGCGAACGCCATGAGAATGATGATGAAGAGAAACAGCAGGCCGACCATCAGGTCGCTGACCGAGACCAGGTAGCTCTCGTCCTGGCCTGCTGCCCCGCCATGCGCCGCATCCCGCGGCGCTTCCCTCCAGCTGCCCAGCGCCACCGCTCAGCCCTCCCGGCGAGCGCTGCCGAGGTCGGCCACGGCCTCCTGCAGGGCCCGCCTCGACTGCTTGAGCCCGGCATCGATCTGGCCGAGCAATGCCCGCACCTGCTCGGCATCCTCCGGCGTCTCGGCGGCACCGACGATCGTCGCCGCCACTCGATTCAAGGCGTGGCGCGCCTCGCGGACCCGGTCATGGGCGGTAACCAGCACCTCCTCGACCGCAACCCGATCGAGCGGCGGCCGGCCGCGCAGCCGGTCGAGCCCGTTCTGCACCGCGACCGAAAGCTCGGTCAGCCGGTGCTGCAGCAGCTGCAGCGGTGCCGGCGTCGGGCCGGCGGCCAGCGGCGCCTTCGGCCGGTCGCCGGGGTTCGGCGCTGCGGCCGGGCGTTCGCTGGTGCCGGCGCCCCGCTGCGGCGACGCATCGAGCGCCTCGTGCGCCAGCGAGGTGGTGCGGGTGGTGAGCTCGCGGACCGCCCGACTGGCGCCGACGAGCTCGCCCGCGACCCGCTCGTCGAGGCTCTCGAAGCGCCGTGCGACCTTTTCGAGCGCCGACTTCAACGGCCGGGTGGCGAGCGTCAGCTCGCTGGCCAGGCGCTCCTCGACGCCTTCCGGGGCACGGACGATGAGCGAGCGGCCGAGCTGGCCGAGCTTCTGGTCGATCTTCCTGGTCGCCTCGATCTGCGCCACCATCAGGCTTTCGGGCGTGAGCGGGACCAGGCGTTCCTCCAGCAGCTGGCAGAACCGGCGGATCTGCGCCTGGGTGGCGTGCAGCTGCGTCTTCTCGCGCCAGGAGAAGGCGATCGAGGCGGCGAGCCCGGCGATCGAGGTGACGAACTTGAAGGTGGCGGCGGCCAAGAGCTCGCGCAGCGCCGCCTGCGCCTCGCGCACATCGGCCGCGGTCACCCCTTCGCTGGCGAAATGCAGGGCGGCGACCAGGCCCATGAAGGTGAACAGGAGGCCCAGCCCGACCAGCATGTTGGGCACCGCCTGGTAGAACCGTAAATTGAGGCCGACCCGAGCGAACAGGCCGTCGTCGAAGGCGGCCCGGGCCGGCTGCGGCGCGCCCAGCGCCTGCTCGTTGCCCGGCACAGGGGTCAGCGTCGCGGCATAGGCGCGCCACGGCCGGCCGAGCACGGCATCCTGCGACAGGCCCTCGAAGATCGCCGGGAAGCGCTGCTTGAAGGTGGCATGGCCGTCGCCGCGGTCGACCAGATCGATGGCCCGCGCCAGCGATCGGCGCAACGGCGCCAGCCGGGCGGTGAAGCGTTGCCAGAGTGCGAGGGCGAGCAGGACGATGCCCAGCGCCAGGACCCAGGGCAGCCACGGAATGGCGAAGACGGCGAAGATGTTGTCGACGAGGTGCATGGCGGGTTCAGCGGCGCCCGGGACGGTTCAGCCGCGGCGACAGCGGGACCGAAGCTGGTGTATGCTCCGCAGCCGGCATGGCGAGGAGTGTGGCCCGCTGATCACGCATAGAGCTTGAAGTTGAGTGGTATGAAATCTTTTTCACCTAGTGCTTGCTGCCATCTCGGGTCTTGCCTACTCTCCGACGCGCCTGAAGCCAAACGTCACGATCGACCTCGACGCACCGTCGGTCGGAAGGGGCGGCCTCGGTGCGAGGGCGGGTCCGGGCGGCACTCGTGCAGTCCGCTGAATAACCGATAAGCGTTAACGAATGGCAAAAGTTGTCGTCATCGACGACCGGGTCACCAACCGCAACATCCTCACCCGCCTCGCCCTCTCGGTCGAGGAGGGCTTGCAGGTGCAGGCGTTCTCGAGCCCGATCGAGGCGCTGACCCGCCTGCAGGCCGCGAACCCGCCCGACCTGATCATCACCGACTACAACATGCCGGAGATGGACGGGGCGACCTTCATCGAGACCCTGCGCGAGCAACGCGCCTTCGCCGATTTACCGATCGTGGTGGTCACCGTCTACGAGGATCGCGATTTCTGCTATCGCGCGCTCGATGCCGGGGCCACCGATTTCCTGCTCAGCCCGGTCGATCACCTGGAATTTCGCGCCCGTGCCCGCAATCTTCTGACGATGCGCCGGCAGCAGAAGCTCCTGGCCAAGCGGGCGGCGGATCTCGAGCAGGCCCTGCTCGAGCAGCAGGGGCCGAGGGTGGAGCACCCGGCGGTCCGCCTGCAGGCGTTTCTCGACCGGGTGCCGATCGCGGTCTCGGCGGTCGATCGCTTCGGCCGGCTGACCCTGGTCAACCGGGCGCACGAGGATCTCTTCGCCCAGCGCCGCGACGAGCTGGTCGGCAAAACGCTGCTCGACGCCTTCGGCGAAGCCTATGCGACGCGCCACGCGGTGCTCGACGAGAAGGTGCTCGAGAGTGGCCGGCCCCTGGCCTCGCCGCGCCAGGAGGTGGTCGCCAACGGCGGCCGCGAGCGCGATCTGGTGAGCGTCAAGACGCCGGTCCTCGACGAGGCGGGCGATGTCGACGGGGTGATGACCTTCGCCCTCGACGTCTCCGAGCTCAAGCTCGATCGCGGCACCACGGCGATCGCCGGTCGCACAGACCCCCTGACCGGGCTGATCAGCGCCTCGGCCTTCGAGGACCGGGCCGAGCAGGAGCTCGCCCGGGCCCGCCGGCAGAACGAGACGCTGGCCATCCTGATCGTCGATCTCGACCGCTTCAAGGGCATCAACGAGGCCTTCGGCGACAGCTTCGGCGACCGGCTGTTGCGCGCCGTGGCCGGGCGGCTCGCCGGGCGCTTGCGCGAGACCGACTGCATCGCCCGGCTGCGCTCCGACGAGTTCGCCATCCTCCAGCCGGCGCTCCGGCGGGCCGACGATTCGTCCGAGCTCGCAAGGCGCCTCGGCGACGCCTTCGCCGAGCCCTTCGTCATCGACAAGGAGGAGGTGCACATCTCGGCCTCGATCGGCATCACGCTGTTTCCGACCGACGGCAAGTCGGTGGGCTCGCTGCTCAAGAACGCCGATCTCGCGATGTACCGGGCCAAGGCCTCGGGCCGTGACGCCTACCGTTTCTTCGCCGCCGAGATGAACCTCGCAGCCCGGCGGGCGGTGACCCTCGAGCGTGAGCTCCGGCAAGCATTGGCAGGCGACCAATTTTTGGTGTACTACCAACCACAGATAGAGCTCGACAGTGGGCGGATCGTCGGGATGGAGGCGCTGGTGCGCTGGAACCACCCGCACCGGGGCATCGTCCGGCCGGGCGAGTTCATCGGCCTCGCCGAGGATATCGGCCTGATCGCACCGCTCACCGCCTGGGTTCTGCGCAGCGCCTGCACCCAGCACCGGGTGTGGCGGGACAAGGGTCTCTTGGGCATGCAGCTCTCGGTCAACCTCAGCCCCGTGCAGTTCCGCGAGCGTGGCGTCGAGCTGATGATCGAGCGGATCCTCAAGGATACCGGTGTCAACCCGGCGATGCTCGATATCGAGCTGACCGAGAACGCGGTGATCGAGAACAGCCAGACCGCCACCGCCTCGCTCAAATACCTGAACGAGCTCGGCGTCACCCTCTCGATCGACGATTTCGGCACCGGCTACTCGTCGCTCTCCTACGTCAAGCGGCTGCCGGTGCAGCGGCTCAAGATCGACCAGAGCTTCGTCCAGAATCTCGGCGACGGCACCTCCGACGAGGTGATCGTCCGCGCCATCATCAATCTCGGCCACAGCCTCGGCCTGCGCGTCATCGGCGAGGGGGTCGAGACCGAGGCCCAGCTCACCCGGCTGCAGCGGCTGGGCTGCGACGAGGTGCAGGGCAACTACATCTGCCCCGCCTTGAGCGTCGGCGAGTTCGAGCGACGTCTGGCGCTGCGCCAGCTCAACGCCGCGATCGACGAAAGCGTGCTCGATCAGCTCACAGCCGCGGACTGAGCGATGCAGGCGGGGGCCGCGCGCGCGCTTCGCCCGGCGGCCCGGTCTCGGCTTGGGTCCAGGGCGCCCGTGCCGGCGTCCGCTGCCGACGCCCGAGGCCTGCCATGGCGCTGAAACCTGCCATGGCGCTGAAGGAAGAGCTCGCCCTCACCCGCCGCTGGATCAAGCGCCGGCTCCACGGCCGCGCCGACAGCGAGCACGAGCAGGCGGTGATCCGCATCGTCTTCTCGGTGCTGATCAGCGTCTACATCCTGGCGATAACCGGCTTCGGCATCGCCGAGCCGGGCGTCCTGGCGCCGGGCTTGTGGATCGCCCTCGGCTCCTTCGTCGCGTCGAGCCTGCTCTTCCTGCACATCGTCTGGCGGCCGCGGATCATGCCGGCGCGGCGCGTCGCCGGCATGCTGATCGACACGATGGGCCTCAACGGGGTGATGTTCATCGGCGGCATGGCGACCGCCCCCTTCTACCCGATCCTGCTCTGGGTGATTCTCGGCCACGGTTTTCGCTTCGGCAAGCCCTACCTGTTCGCCGCCGCCACCGTCTCGTTCGTCCTGTTCGGCCTGGTCATCACCTTCAACGAGCAATGGGGCACGGTGCCCGCACTCGACGTGGCGCTGATGCTCACCCTGGTGATCCTGCCCGCCTATTTCGCCACGCTGCTGAGCCGGCTCACCGTCCTGGTGCAGCGGGCCGAGGAGGCGAGCCGGGCGAAGAGCCGCTTTCTCGCCACCATGAGCCACGAGTTCCGGACGCCTTTGAACGCGATCATCGGTATGACCGATCTGTTGCGCACCACCGAGCTCGACCGCGAGCAGCGCGACATGGCGACGACCACGCGGAGTGCGGCGCACAGCCTCTTGGCGCTGGTCAACGACGTGCTCGATATCGCCAAGATCGAAGCCGGGCGCTACGACGTCGCGCAAGAGCCGTTCGACCTCTACCACCAGCTCGCCGAGCTGCGGCGGATGCTCCATCAGGAGGCCCGGACGCGCGGCCTCTATCTCAGGCTGAGGCTCGACCCGCAGATCCCGCGGCGCTGCATCGGTGGCCGCGGGCCCTTGCACCAGGTGCTGCTCAACCTCACCGCCAACGCGATCAAGTTCACGAGCGAAGGCGGGGTCCTGATCGACGTCCGCCTGCTCGCCGCCGACGAGGACCGGGTCGAGCTCCGCTTCGAGGTGCACGACACCGGCATCGGCATCTCGGCCGAGGCGCAGGGCCGCATTTTCGAGAGCTTCAGCCAAGCCGAGGGCGACACCGCCCGGCGCTACGGCGGCACCGGCCTCGGCCTCGCCATCGCCGAGGAGCTGACCCGGCTGCTCGGCGGCAAGATCGGCGTGGTCAGTGCGCTCGGCCAGGGCTCGAGCTTCTGGGTCGAGCTGCCGCTGAACCGTGATCCGGCGGCCGAGGCGGCAGCCGACACGACGGCAGCGGCGGCAGCCGACGAGGCAGCCCGGACGACGGTTGCGGGCGCGCCCGGCAGCGCCGCCGTGGTCGTGCTCGGCGGTGCGGGGGCGGCCGCGGAAGCGGTCGAGCGGCTGCAACGGATCGGCTATGCGGCGGTCACCGCCCCCGATATCACCGCCGCCGTCGACAGTGCGGCCGGCAGCGGCCGGGCGACGGCGATCCTGGTCGTCGAGGCCCTGCCCGCGGTCGATGTCGAAGCCCTCTCCGAGGCGCTCGACCGCCGCCAGCCGGGCGAGCCGGTCGACATCCTCACCCTCTTGCCCGAGCGGGTCGAGCATCTGACCGTGACCCTGGCCGATCTTTCGACCACTGCCGACGATCGCGCGCTGGCCCGGATTCTCGAGCTGGCTCTGGAGCGGCCGACCACGGCCGGCGCCGAGGCCGAGCCCGACCTGTTGCGGGCGGAGCATCCGGGCGAGCTGCTGCTGGTCGAGGACAACCGCACCAACCAGCTGGTGATCGGCAAGATCCTCGAGCATGCCGGGCACCGGGTGACCGTCGTCGACAGCGGCGAGGCCTGCGTCGAGATGCTGGAGGACGAGCGGCGCTTCGATGCGGTGCTGCTCGATCTCAACATGCCCGGGATGAGTGGTTTCGAGACGCTGAAGATGCTGCGCTTCGTGATGCCGATTCCGGCGCTGCCGCCGCTCGTGGCGCTGACCGCCGATGCCACGGCCGACACCCGCGAGGCCGCCATGGCCGCGGGCTTCTCGGCCTATGTCACCAAGCCCATCGATTCGCCGCGGCTGTTGTCGACCATCGACCGGCTGGTGGTGGCCCGCCGCGCGCCGGCTGCGGACGCGGCGGCAGAGCCGGGCGCCGGCCGGCAAGCTCGCGAACCGGCACCGTCCGCGCCGCCGGTCGCCGCTGTCGTGCCGCTGCGCGAAGCGGCCGAGCGGGCCGGGGTGGCCCGGGCCACCGGCCGTTCGCTGGTCGACCGGCCACGCCTGTCGCGGCGCGCCGATCTCGGGCTGACGCCGGGCGCCGTGCTCGATCAGCGCAAGATCGCCACGCTCTTGGAGCTCGACGGGGGGGACGGGTTCTTTGCGCAAGTGGTCGACGACTATCTGCTCGACGTGGCGCAGCTGCTGAACGAGATGGCGGAAGCGGTGAAAGCTGCCGATGCCGGGGCGTTTCGCGATGCGGCGCATGCCCTGAAGAGCAGCTCGGCGCATATCGGAGCGCAGGGCGTGTTCGAGGCCTGTCTCGGTCTGCACCAGCTCGACGACCACGCGCTGTTGATGCGGGCGCCCACCGAGCTCGAGCGGCTCGAAGCAGCGATCGAAGCGGCGCGGCAAGAGCTGCTGCGGCATAAAGACGGCACTGCTCGACCGCCTGAGCCGCGTCGAGAACGCGGCTAGCGCCCGGGAGCAGCGAGTTGAGCGCGTGGCCGGCGACGAGGGCGACGGCCAGGTGGCAGAGATCGTCGAAGCGGTGGAGCTGCACGGGAAATCTCCCTCGGCAAGGCTCGAAGCGCGAAATCGGACGATAGGGTGCGGGCTCGGGAGGTGGGGGCTCGGGGCGGCGGCCGGGCCGGCGCTGCCCCTCGAGCATCGCTTCGCCCCTCGAGCTCAGGGGCCCCCCGGCTCAGGCCTTGGCACGCTTCTTCATCTGCACCCGGGCCAGGCAGTCCATCCGGCGCAGGTCGTCGGGGCTGAGCTCCATCGCGAGATCGGTCCACATGTCGACGATCTCCTCGAGCTCATCGAGGCTCACCGGGTCGACCCGCCGCCGGGCCTGGCGCAGGGTGCGCCTGGTGGCGAAGGTGGCGGCGTTCTCCTCGATGTAGCGCAGCAGTGCCGCCTCGCCCTCGCCGGGCGCGCAGACGACATCGACCACGTCCATCGCCTTCATCTCCAGGGCACTGCGCGAGAGGCCGCTCTCGATCAGCTCGCGCGCTCCCTGCATCCCGAGCTTGCGCTTCAGGAAACTGTAGGCGCCCATCCCGGGGAAGAGGTTGAAGAGGATTTCGGGCAGGCCGAACTTGGCGTCCCGCTCGGCGATGACGATGTCGTCGCTGAGCATCGCCTCGAAGCCGCCGCCGATCGCATCGCCCTGGACCAGGGCCACGGTCAGGATCGGCAGATCCAGGCAGACGTAGTTGTCGTGGATGATCTCGATCGCCCGGTGCGCGTAGGCCCTGAGCCCGGCCTGGTCGCCGCTCCTGATCATCTGCGTGAAATTCGTGAGATCGCCGCCGAGGCTGTAGACACCCTTGGCCGCGGACGCCCAGACCAGGTAGCGGAACGGCATGTCGGCAGGGGCGACCCCGGTCAGCTGCTCGCGCAGGTAGCGCTGCAGGTCGCGCATGTCCTGCATCAGCTCGGGGGTGTAGCAGGCGCGCTCGGCGTGCTTCATCCGCGCCCAGAGGATGCCGTTCTCGGCATCGAGGCGGGCGGTGAGGTTGGGCAGGTCGATGTCGAGGTTCGGCCGGCGGATCGGGATCACCGGGGCGGCCATCTGCCGGTACTCGGACGGCAACAGGTCGAGATTGTCGTTGACCGCGTCCTGCAGCCCGCGAACGTAGGAATGCGACAGCGCCATGGTCTTAACCTCCGCGGATCGATACTTCACGCTCTCGGCGTCGAAGCCTCGAAAGTTTCGGGAATTTGTTGCTGGAGTTGTCCTCCGCCGACAGAGGTATTGATAAATAATTAACGCGGCAACTCTTATCGTTTCGATTTTCTGCTAGTTTCCCGCAAAATGAAAAAATTCTTTTTCTTTATTTCCAGGTGCTTTTGATTGAGATTTTACGGATAAATTTCCTGGGATTTTACGAGTATCGCGCGGCTCAGCCCCAGGGGCCGCGGCGGCGGCGCTGGACCAGCGGCAGGGCGACCACCGCGCCGGCGACGAAGCCGCCGATATGCGCCCACCAGGCGACCCCGGCGCCGGCCGGGGCACCCACCGCGCTGATCAATTGCACCGCGAACCAGATGACCAGCAGCCAGAAGGCGCGGATCTCGTGCAGCAGCATGAAGCTGAACGGGATGAAGACGACCACCCGCGAGCGCGGGTAGAGCACGAGATAGGCACCGAGAACGCCGGAGATGGCACCCGAGGCGCCGACCATCGGGATGGTCGAGGTCGGGTCGGGGCTGATCTGGGCGGCCGCCGCGGCCACGCCGCTCGCCAGATAGAAGACGGCGAAGCCGAGATGGCCGAGCCGATCCTCGATATTGTTGCCGAAGATGTAGAGGTAGAGCATGTTGCCGGCGAGGTGCAACAGGCTGCCGTGCAGGAACATCGATGTGACGAAGGTCATCCAGGCCGGCACCATGCGCAGCTCCGGGGCGAGCTCGGCAGCGCCGGTGACCACGCCCGGGATCAGGCCGAGGCCGAAGACCGCCCGCTGCATGCCCTCCGGGCCGAGCCCGATCTGCCAGAGAAACGTCAGCCCGCAGAGGATCAGCACGCCATAGACCATGTAGGGCGTGCGCCGCGCCGGATTGAGGTCCTTGATCGGGATCAAGGGCGGCTCATCGCTGGGTCTCGAATTTCGGTCGAATTCGGGTCAAGGACGGGCAGCGCTTGCGGTTGGGCTCGATCGCCCGGAGCGGCGCGCAAGGGGTCAGCGTCCGGCGCGAGACCTCGGCGAGCTTCTTGTACTCGGCCGTGCCCTGGCTCTTCCAGGCGATCTCGGCCTCGTCCAGCGGCCGGACCACCCGGGCCGGGATGCCGGAGACCAGGTGTCCGGCCGGCACCTCGAAGCCGGCCTTGACGAAGGCCATGGCGGCAACGAACGCGTTCTCGCCGATCACCGCCCCGTCCATCACCGTGGCGTTCATGCCGACCAGCGCGTTCCGGCCGACCCGGCAGCCGTGCAGCACCGCCCCGTGGCCGATATGGCCCGCGGGCTCGATCACGCACTCCTTGCCGGGAAAGCCGTGCATCACGCAGTTGTCCTGGATGTTCGCACCCTCCTCGATGATCAGCCGGCCCATGTCGCCGCGGAGCGAGACGAAGGGGGCGACGTAGACATGCGCACCGATGATCACGTCACCGATCAGCACCGCCTCGGGATGGACGAAGGCAGTGTCGTCCACCACCGGGCGGATGCCGGCATACTCGTAGATTCGCGCCAAGGACCATCTCCAGCCGAACTCTGCGGAGCGTTACGCGTCGGCCGGAGCACGGTATCGCCGATCCGTCAAGCGGCCCGTGTCAGGGGGCCGGCGGCACGCGCTGCTTGTGCGGCGCCGTGCTCTCGCCGCCCGGATCGAGCACGGCCAGGGCCGCTGCGATCTGTTGCAGGAGGGCGCTCTCGGGGCCCGGCATGCCCTCCTCCGAGGCCACTGCGATCTCGCTCTCGTCGTACTCCCATTGCCGGAGCACGCCGATCTTCTGCTCGGCCGTCAAGTTCGGCGCATCGACGACGGCCGCGGGGTCGGCGAAGTGGCCGGCGGGGTCGCGCAACGCTTCGTTGTAGTCCAGCTCCTTGGCCATCGGTTTCCTCCAGCTCGGTTACACGCTAAAGCATATAAGCGAGCCGGTGCTGCCGGTCGACCGACGATGCGGGGTCCCGATGCGTGAAACCGTTCTCGACCGCCTGCGTTCCATCTGCCTCGCGCTGCCCGAGGCTCTGGAAAAGGAAGCCTGGGGCGATCCGACCTTCAGGGTGAAGGACAAGATCTTCGCCATGCAGAAATCCGGCGACGGCCGCCTCTCGGTCTGGCTGAAGGCGCCGCCGG
>SLRI01000537.1 GCA_007131045.1 Rhodospirillales bacterium | reverse complement strand
CTGCCGAGCAGCTCGCCGGTCATCCGGTCGAAGTCACGAACGGTGCGGAAGAAGGGATCGAAGCGGACAATGCTCATGGTATCCTCCAGTTGAGCGATACGAGACAGGTCGGGCGCTCCATGGGGACACGCCCTTTCGGTACTTGCCGAACTCGCTAGGCGACCTTCGGCAACGATGAAGTAGGCAGTCGAGAATCGCCGTTCAAGAGGGCGCCATGCGGGTTGGCGTGCCCTATCGGATAACTTAAGAGCCCGCCCCATGACCCGCGCCACACCGCCCGCCGACTGCCCGCTCTGCCCGCGCCTCGTGGCCTTCCGCGAGGCCGCTCGTGCGAAACAGCCGGACTGGCACAACGCCCCCGTCCCCTCGTTCGGCGACCCCGCGGCGCGGCTCTTGATCGTCGGCCTCGCCCCCGGGCTTTCGGGCGCCAACCGCACCGGCCGGCCGTTCACCGGCGACGGTGCGGGCTTCACGCTCTATCCGGCATTGCAGCGCTTCGGCTGGAGCCGGGGCGCGTTCCGGGCAGCGCCCGACGACGGGCTCGAGCTCGTCGACTGCCGGATCACCAACGCCGTGCGCTGCGTGCCGCCCGAGAACAAGCCCAACGGCATCGAGATCCGCACCTGCCGCCGCTTCCTCGTGGAAGAGCTCACCGCCGAGCCCGCCCCGGCGGCGATCCTGGCGCTCGGCCGCATCGCCCACGATTCGGTGCTCCGCGCCCTGGGCCTCGCACTGAAGGCCTACCCCTTCGCCCACGCCGCCTGGCACGAGCCGGCACCCGAGCTGGTCCTGGCGTCCAGCTACCACTGCTCGCGCTACAACATGAACACCGGCCGCCTGACCGAAGCGATGTTCGATACCGTGCTCACCCGCTTGCGTCGCCATCTCGACGGTCTCTAGACTGCCCCCACAAATCAGGAGGGGGAGAGCGACCTTGGCCATTCTGCTCGGCTGCATTGCCGACGACTTCACCGGTGCCACCGATCTCTGCAACACCCTGGTCAAGGGCGGCATGCGCGCCGTCCAGCTGATCGGCGTGCCAGCCAGGGGCACCCCGGTCCCCGACGCCGACGTCGTCACCATAGCGCTCAAATCCCGGACCTGCCCGGTCCAGCAGGCCGTCGACCAGTCGCTGGACGCGCTCGCCTGGCTGAGAAACGCCGGGGCCACGCAGATCCTCTTCAAATACTGCTCGACCTTCGATTCGACGCCCGAGGGCAATATCGGCCCGGTCGCCGATGCGCTGATGGAGGCGCTCGGGGCCGACCTCGCCGTGGTTTGTCCTGCCTTCCCGGAGACCGGCCGGACGATCTATCACGGCCACCTCTTCGTCGGCGAGAAGCTGCTCTCCGACACCCACATGCGCCACCACCCGCTGACCCCGATGACCGAGAGCAACCTCGTCCTGGCGATGGCAGCGCAGACCAAAAAGCGCGTCGGCCTGGTCCCTTATGCCGCGGTCGATGCAGGCTCCGACGCCATCGCCGACCGCTTCGCAGCACTCCGCAAGGCAGGCGTCAGCTACGCCGTCACCGATGCGGTGGCCGACCGCCACCTGCTGCATCTGGGCGAAGCGATGCACGGCCACAGGCTGATCACCGGCGGCTCCGGCATCGCCCTCGGACTGCCCGAGAACTTCCGCCGGGCAGGCAAGCTCGAGGCCCGGGACGCAGCAGCCCTGCCGGCCATCGACGGCTACGAGGCCGTCCTCGCCGGCTCCTGCTCGGCTGCCACGCTCGAGCAGATCGACCACATGGCCGAAACCCATCCGGCCAAGAAGCTCGACCCCTTTGCCCTCGCCGACGGCTACGCCACCGATCTGGCGCTGGACTGGGCCAAGGAGCATCTGGGCAAGAGCCCCGTGCTGATCTACGCCTCCGCCCCCGCCGATGATGTCGCCGAGGCGCAAAAGGTGCTCGGCCGCGACCGCGCCGGCACGCTGATCGAGGACGCCATGGCGGCCATCGCCAAAGGCCTGGTGAAGGCCGGCGTGCGCCGCCTCGTGGTCGCCGGCGGCGAAACCTCGGGTGCCGTGGTCAAGGCCCTGGGGGTGACCGGCCTCGCCATCGGCCCGCAGATCGACCCGGGCGTGCCGGCCTGCGTCACCCTGGGCGACAAGCAGCTCGCCCTGGCGCTGAAATCCGGCAACTTCGGTGCGGAGGACTTCCTCACCAAGGCCTTTTCCCAGATGCCCGGCGAGCGGAAACGCCCATGAGCGAGACCAAGCTGCGCGAGGCCATCTGCCGCTTCGGCCTCTCGATCTTCGAGCGCGGCCTGACCTTCGGCAGCTCCGGCAACATCTCCGTCCGCCTCGACGACGGCTGGCTGATGACGCCCACCGGCGCCACGCTCGGCACCCTCGACCCGGCGCGCCTCGCCAAGCTCGACCGTGAAGGCCGCCACGTCTCGGGCGACAAGCCGACCAAGGAGACCTTCCTGCACCAGGGCATGTACAAGCACCGCGAGGACGCCACCGCCGTCGTCCACCTGCACTCGACGCACTCGGTCGCCGTCAGCTGCCTCGCCGACATCGACCCCGAAGACTGCATCCCGCCGATCACCGCCTACTACGTCATGCGCGTCGGCCAACTCCCGCTCGTCCCCTACTACCGCCCGGGCGACCCCGAGCTCGGCCCGGCGGTCGAAAAGCTCGCAGGCCGGCACCACGCCGTGCTCCTCGCCAACCACGGCCCGGTCGTCGCCGGCACCAGCCTGGAAAATGCCGTCTTCGCGACGGAGGAGCTCGAGGAAACGGCCAAGCTCTGGCTGATGCTCAGGCGCGAGAACATCCGCCCGTTGACCCCGGAGCAGGTGGCCGACCTCCGAGCGCACTTCCCGAACTGAGGCGCCGCTCTCGCCGATGGCTGGACCCGGCAAGCGGCTGCTCTGGACCGACCACGCGATTGTTGCGCGTCGCGGTGGTGGATGCCGGCGGCGGATGGAAACGCGTTCTTTCCGCCCATTTCGACCGGAACGCCGCGCGCAAGAGGACCTGAGATGCGCCTGACCTACGACCCCGACGCCGACGCCAGCTACCTGAAGGTGAGCGACGCCCGGATCGACCGGACGATCGAGATCGCCCCCGACGTCTTCATCGACCTCACGGCCGAGGGCGAACTCGTCGGCATCGAGATCCTCCGCAGCTCCACCCGCCCCGGCGCCGAGCCCAAGAAGCTCGCCTTCGAAATCCTCGAGGGCCAGCGGCGCGCGGCCGCCGAATAGCCGGGCGCCGGCCCCGAGAAGCT
>SLRI01000706.1 GCA_007131045.1 Rhodospirillales bacterium | reverse complement strand
CTCACCCCTCCAGCCGTCGCCCCTCGCAGATCGCGTAGCTCTCGGCCCAGGGCCTGGCGCGCTCGAAGGCGGCGGAGGCTGCGATGACGGTGGCGTCGGCCCAGCGGCGGCCGATGATCTGCAGGCCCACCGGCAGGTTGCCGGGGGCGAGGCCTGCCGGGATCGAGGCTGCGGGGTGGCCGGTGAAGTTGATGAAGTAGGTCATGCACCAGCCGATCAGGCGCTCGACCGACTCGCCGTTGATGGTGGCGGGACCCAAGGTGTTGCCATTCGTGTCGTTCTCGACCGGCAGGGCTGCCAAGGTTGGTGAGAGGATCAGGTCGTAGCGGTCGAGGACGGCCTGGACCTTGTCGTTGATCTCGGTGCGGACGGTCTGCGCCGCGACCTGCTCCTTGACGGTCATCGCATAGGCGCGGTCGATCCAGCCCAGGTATTCGGGCGGGAAGTCGGCGCGGTGGTCGGCCAAGAGGTCGAGGCCGAACTGCTTGAAGGTCTCGAAGGCGCCCAGATTGAGCGGCATGATCACCTTGCACCAAAGGTCGGCCAGTTCGAGGTGGTGGCGGGTGATGCCGAAATCGACGGGCTCGACCACGCAGCCCAACTCCTCGAACGCGCGGGCCGCCTTTTCGCAGGTTTCGGCGATGACGGGCTCGACCGGAAAGACGCCGAAATCGGGGGTCCAGGCGATCTTCAGGCCCTTGATGTCCCGGCCTGTGGCGGCGAGCCAGTCGACCTGGTCCGGCAGGCTGAAGGGGTCGCGGCTGTCGGGGCCGGCGAGGACCGACATGGTCAGGGCCGCGTCCCCGACGGTGCGGGTCAAGGGGCCTTCGTGGATGAAGCAGCCGGCGGGGGTGAAGGCGTCGGGCCTGGACTTCAACGGCACCCGGCCCCATGAGGCCTTGTAGCCGTAGAGGCCGCACCAGGATGCGGGGATGCGGATCGACCCGCCGCCGTCGGTCCCTTCGGCCATGGCCAGCAGCCCGTCGGCCACGGCAGCGGCACTGCCGCCCGAGGAGCCGCCGGGGTTGCGGGTGGGGGCGAACGGGTTCTTCGTCGGGCCGAAGAGGTAGTTGTCGCACACACCCCTGAAGCCCATGACCGGGCTGTTGGTCTTGCCGAGCGGGATGGCACCCGCCTTCTCGATCCGCTCGCAGAACAGGCAGGTGAGGTCGGGGCGCCAGTCCTCGAGGGCACGAACGCCGCCGAGGGTGGCGGGCCAGCCGGGCTTGAAGTCGAAGAGGTCCTTGAGGGCTGTCGGCAGGCCGAAGAGCGGGCCCGGCTCGACCCCCGACATCAGCTGTTCCTCGGCCGCGCGGGCGGCGGCCATGGCACCCTCGAAGTCGGTGAAGACGAGGGCGTTCAGGCTCGGGTTCCTGGCCTCGATCCGGGCGATGGTCGCTTCCATCAGCTCGACCGGCGAGAGCTTCTTCTCGCGGATCAGGGCAGTGAGCTCGGTTGCCGACTTCCAGGCGAGCTCGTCGGTCATGGCCTTCTCCCTTATTGATTCGGTCACATCGCAGCCGGCAGCCCCAGGATCCGGCGCGCCTCGGTGACGGTGGCGGGACGCCTGCCGTATTCGGCGCAGAGCCCCACCGTCTGCTCGACCAGTGCCGCATTGGAGGGTGCCAGCGTCGCCTTGTCGAGGCGGACATTGTCCTCGAGACCGGTGCGGCAGTGGCCGCCGCGCTCCAGCGACCATTCGATCAGCGTCTTCTGGTGACGGCCGATCCCGGCACCGGTCCAGGTGGCGGTGGGGGCGATACGCGCGACGGTGTCGGCGTAGAAGTCGAAGACGGCACGGTCGACCGGCATGGCGTTCTTGACACCCATGACGAACTGGACGTGCAGCGGGTGATCGATCGCGCCGGCATCGGCCATCTCCACCGCCTTGAAGAGCATCGAGAGGTCGAAGACCTCGATCTCGGGCTTGATGTCGTAGTGGAGCATTTCAGCCGCCAGCCAGTCGATCAGCTCCGGGCTGTTCTCGTAGACGCGGGTCGGGAAGTTGCAGGAGCCGGTGGCGAGCGAGGCCATGTCGGGCTCGAGCTGCAGCATGCCGCCGCGCTCGCGACCAGCCGCCGTCCGGCCACCCGTGGAGAGCTGGATGATCATGCCGGGGCAGTGGCGGCGCAGGCCCTCGACCAGCCGGGCGAAGCGTTCGGGATCGGCGGTGGGCCGGCCGGCGTCGTCGCGGACGTGGCAGTGGGCGAGCGTGGCGCCGGCCTCGAAGGCCTCGTGGGTGGATTCGATCTGCTCGCTGACCGTGATCGGCACGGCCGGATTGTTCTCCTTGGTCGGCACCGAGCCGGTAATGGCGACCGTGATGATGCAGGGCTGCACGTCTTCCTCCTCGCCGGCTCAGGTCTGCGGCACCAGCACGCCGATCATCGAGCCGACCAGAAGTGCCGAGGAGCAGGCGCCGGGGTCGATGTGGCCGACCGAACGGGGGCCGAGGAAGGAGGCGCGGCCGCGCTTGGCCTCCATCATGGTGGTCGCGTGCAGCGAATGGCCGGCTATCGCGATGATGCGCGAGTCGAGCCCGTCGATCTCCTCGTTGTTGACGAGGTCGCGGAAGCTGTCGGCGACCGGGCAGAGCACGTCGAGCATGGTCTTCATGCCGGGCTCGGCCTTGCCGCGCGCCTTGACCCCGGCGACCCCGGCATCGAGCATGGCGGAGAGATCGAGCAGCGTGGGCAGGGCGGTGGCGGGTGCGGCCTTGCCCATCTCCATGAAAAGGGTGCCGTAGAGCGGACCGGAGGCGCCGCCCACCTTCATCACCAGCGTCATGCCCAGACGCTGGAGACCCTTGCTTAGCGGCAGGGCCGCGATCTCGCCCTTTTGCGCCGCCACCTCCTTGAAGCCGCGCGCCATGTTGATGCCGTGATCGCCGTCGCCGATCGCCTGATCGAGGCGGGTGAGCTGCTCGGCGTGGCTCTCGATGGTCGCCGCCGCCCCCTCGATCAGCCGCAACATCAGCTCGTTCTGCATGGCCTTCCCCTGATCCTGCATTTGCCGCGAGCTTATCGAAGCCACGGCCGCCGGCAAGGCTGCAAACTGTAGCACCCGAGCCGGCGCGCCGCGGCGCGTCCTCGGGTGCCGAGCGTCAGGTGCCGGACGTCAGGTCCGCGACTGGCCGAAGAGGGGGCGGAGCCGGACGCCGACGATGCTGCCGGCGAAGGCCGCCACGAGCCAGACCCAACCGTGCAGGCTGCCGGACGCGATGCCGGAGAAGAAGGCGCCGATATTGCAGCCG
>SLRI01000659.1 GCA_007131045.1 Rhodospirillales bacterium | reverse complement strand
GGTTGTCGAGGTAGCCCGAGGTCGCCGAGGGGCCCTTGAACTGGATGTGGCCCTCCTGCCGGTCGGCGAGCTCGCGGTCGGCATCGTCGACGATCCGCACCTCGTGGCGGGGCAGCGGGCGGCCGCAGGCGACGACGCTAAAAGCGCCTTCGCTGCCGGGCGCGACCGGGACCGCCCGGCCACGGCGGCTGAGCGCCTGGCGATCGATGGTGTCGATCAGCGGGCCACGACCCATGGGCGGGAAGGTGAGCGCCACCGTCGATTCGGCGAGGCCGTAGACCGGCATCATCGCTTCACGCCTGAGGCCCTTGGCGGCGAAGCGGTCGATGAAGCGCTCCATCGTCTCGGGATTGATCGCCTCCGCGCCGTTGTAGAGCCCGCGCAACGACGACAGGTCGAGACCCTCGAGATCGGCGTCGCGGATCCGCCGCACACAGAGGTCGTAGGCGAAATTGGGGGCGGCGGTCAGCGTGCCGCGGTGCCGGTGAATGGCCTCGAGCCAGCGCAGCGGGCGGCCGATGAAGGCCAGGGGCGACATCAGCACCAGCGGCAGGCCGTGATAGAGCGAGCCGAGCCAGGCGCCGATCAGCCCCATGTCGTGGTAGAGCGGCAGCCAGCTGACCGTGACGTCGTCCGGACGGGCCTCGACGGCGGCACCGATCGCCCGGACATTGGCCAAGAGGTTGGCATGGGCGAGGACGACGCCCTTTGGCGCCGACGTGCTGCCCGAGGTGTACTGCAAGAGGCCGGTATGGCCGGCCTCCAGGATCGGCCGCGGCGCCCGCGCGGTGCTGGCCAGCGCCTTGGGTGACACGACGTCGCGCAGGCTCGGCACCTGCTGGCGCAACAGGCCGGCAACCCGGGCGAGCTCGCCGGTGGTCAAGAGATAGACCGCCTGGCAATTGCCGAGGATGCCGGCCTGGCGGCGAACATGCTCCTTGATCTGCGACGGGCGGAACGGCGGGTAGATCGGCACCGGCACCCCGCCGGCGCGCCAGATGCCGGCAAAGCAGCGGAAATAGTCGGCGCCCGTGGGCAGCATGAGGGCCACCGCCTCGCCGGGCTCGAGGCCGCGCTCCAAGAGACCCGCGGCGATGGCGCGGGCGTCACGGGCGAGGTCGGCGAAGCTGAGGGTGGCCTCGTCGCCCTGGTCCTCGAAAAAGCGGATCGCGACGGTATCGGGATGCGCGCGCTCGTGGAAGTCGAGAACGTCGAGCCAGGTCTCGGCCGCATCGGGCAAGGCGAGCCGGGCGCCGGCCTCTCTCGGGCGGCTGACGCGCCTCGGCTCGGCGGCCGTCCGCCGCGCCGGGGCCGCCTCGATCGCCCGCAACAGCTCGGCCGGGGTATCGACCTCGACCGCGACCTGCTCGCCGAGCTCGACCGCGAACGCGTCCTCGAGCCGGCCGATCAGCTCGACGCGGCCGAGACTGTCGAAGCCGAGATCGAGGTCGAGCCGGCTCGTCAGCCCAGCCGGCCTAGGGGCACTGCCGGGGCGAAGCTCGGCGGCCACCGCATCGACGATGGCGAGCACCGTTGCCGCACGATCGTCGTCGCCGGGCATCGTTTGCCGCGCGGCGTTCCTCAATCCTGCCCTCCCCAGAATCCCGCGGGTCGACTCCTAGGGCTATGGCGTTCGGAAGGTCCGGTCAAGCAGAGCCGGCATCACGGACGATGCGGTGGACGAGGTCGAGCTTCTCGATCACCGGGGCGGCGAGCACGAAGGGATAGACGTGGTCGTGCCCCATGCTGCGATTGAGGCTGTTCAAGGCATAGGTCAGCGGCAGCCAGTGGGCTAGGACGACGCGGAAGTCGGCTTGGCCATAAGGATCGATCCCCTCCTCGACGTAGAGATCGGCGCTGGTGCCGACCTTGGGCCGGACGGCGAGGCCGAACTCGGCGGCGGTCTCGGTGGTGTCGACGATGTGCAGATAGTGCGCCCAGGTTTCGGCCCAGTCCTCCCAGGCATGGGTGGCGGCATAGGCGCTGACGTGGTGCTCGAGCCAGTCGGGACGCGGGCCGTTTCGGTAATGCCGATCGAGGGCCGCCGCATAATCCTCGGTATCGTCGCCGAAGAGTGCCCGCACCTCCTCTAGCCAGGGGCCGCCCTGGACCAGGCGGTCCCAGTAGTGGTGGCCGCTCTCGTGGCGGAAATGGCCGAGGATGGTGCGGTAGGGCTCGGCCATCTGGCTGCGCATTTTCTCCCGCACCACCGGGTCGGCCTCGGCGATGTTGAGCGTGATCAGCCCTGACGCGTGGCCGGTGAGCACCCGGCCGGTCTCGTCGAAGCTGGGTGCGGTATCGGCCAAAAAGTCGAAGGCGAGGCCGGCGGCATCGAAGCGCTTGGGGGTGACCGGCAGGCCGAGGCGCAAGAGGCTGTAGACCAGCCGGCGCTTCTCCGTCTCGAGCCTGCGCCAGAGGACGATGTTGCCCTCGACCGTAAGGTCGGGGATGGTCTGGTTCAGCCGGCAGGCGACGCAGAAGGGCTCCGGATCATCCACCGGCACCAGCCAGTTGCAGACGTCGTGCTCCAGACGGTTGGCGCAATGCCGATAAGCCCGGCCGCCGCCGATCGGCTGCCAGCCGCCGTCGCCCGCCGGGCCGAGCGCATGGATCGAGAGGTCGTCCGGGGCAAAGCCGAGGACCGCCTCGCAGCGGGTGCAGGAGACGTTGTCGAAATAGACCATCTGGCTGCAGGACTGGCAGGCGAAGAGGCGCATTTTTCTGCTACTCGTTGTCGCTCGTGCCGCGACCGACATCGAGCCAGCGCCGGGTGACCGTGCCGCCGAAGCTCTTGGCCTGCGCCAGGTGGCGGTCGGCAGCGGCACGCGTCGCGGCGATCACGGCCGGGTCCCGGGCCAGCTCGGCGCGCAGCCTCGACCAGTTGGCGACGATCGGCTCGTCCACCTCGAAATGACACTGAAAGCCCCAGGTCCGCCTGCCAGCGCGAAAGGCCTGGGCCGGGCAGGTGTCGCTCGCCAGGAGGTGGGTGGCGGCCGGCGGCAGGGTGAAGTGGTCGTTGTGCCACTGCATGATGTATGCTGGAAGCTCGAGCCCGGCGAGCAGCGGGTCGTGCTCGACCCCGTTCACGCCCACCAGTGGCGTGAAGCCGAACTCGCCCCTCGCCTGCTCGACAACGGTGCCGCCCAGAGCCCGGGCGATGAGCTGGCCACCCAGGCAGAGGCCGAGCACCGGTTTCTCGGCTGCGGTGAACTGCCGGACCAGCGCCAGAAGGTCGGGGAAATGCCGACAGGTGGCGTCGTCGTTGGCGCTCATCACGCCACCCAGGAGAATCAGGCCGCAGGCCAGGGCGGCGTCATCGGGAAGCTCGCAGCCCCGCTCGCCGTCGATCACCTCGACCGCCACCCCAGCCTCCGCCAGGACCGGCGCCATGACACCGAGCGGTGATTCGTCACTGTGTTGAAAGACCAGAACGCGGCGCAAGCCAGCTCCTCGCATCGGGGACAAATCGGCCAGCGGCGTTGACCAGCGCCGGCCGGGCCAGCATATGGCCCTGGATATGGCATCGTGTAACGCCGAGGGTAGGGTCGAAATGAGCCGAGACGTGAACGAGATCGCTGCGGCCGAGGCCGAGATCGAGGAGGATTTCGCCCTGTTCGACGACGTCCGCGACAAGATCGAATACATCATCGATCTCGGCAAGGACCTGCCGCCCTTGCCGGAGGACCTCAAGACCGAGGGCAACCGGGTCCGCGGCTGCCAGAGCCAGGTCTGGCTGGTGGCCGAGCTCGACCCAGCCACCCGACGCATCGCGTATCGCGCCGACAGTGACGCTGTCATCGTCAAGGGACTGATCAGCCTGGTGCTGCGGCTCTATGGCGGACGCACGCCCGAGGCGGTCGCCGCATCGACGCCGGCAGTCTTCGAGCGGGTCGGGCTCGGCCGGATGCTCACCCCGGGCCGCGCCAACGGCCTCTACTCGATGATCGAGCGCGTCCGCCAGCTCGCTGCCGCCTACGCGACCGCCGAGACCACCGCCTGAGGGCCGATTCGGTGTTCTCGCATGTGATCCTCGGTGCGCGGGACCTGGAGCGTCAGGGCGCGTTCTACGACGCGGTGCTCGCACCGCTGGGTCTCGTGCGCGACCCGGACGAGAGTGCCGAAGACGGCGGACCCGAGGGTATCATCTGGGTGCTGCCCGGCCGCCGCTGGCCGCAATTCTGCGTGCAGTACCCCTGGAACGGGGAGCCTGCGACCGCCGGCAACGGGGTGCAGGTGAGCTTCGCCGCGACGTCGCACGAAGCGGTGGACAGGGCCTGGGCCGCGGCCTTGGCGAACGGCGGCAGCGACGAGGGTGCGCCGGGCCTCCGCCCGCACTACGCACCCGACTACTACGGCGCCTATGCGCGCGATCCCGAGGGCAACAAGCTCTGCTTCGTCCACGCGGAAGGGCTCGATGGCCTCACCGTTTGACCGCGACGCCCAACTATGGTTTTTGAGCGGGCTGTACAGCGGGCAGCCCGCCTGAACCAGCGGACATCGACCGACAGACACGAGGGCTCGCCTATTCAGGCACAGAGAGCATCGAAGGGTCGGCCATGGTAAAGCCTATCGTTCTCATCGCCTCCGGCTTCGCGCTCGTCGGCGCGCCAGCGCTCTCGGCGGACGATCATCCGGCGCTCGATCGGCTGTCGAAGGAAACGCTGTGGGAGATCGAGCGCCTCGGTGCTCCGGCGATCGCGCCGCACGGCGGTGACATTGTCGTGCCGATCACGCGCGCCGACCTCGCCGAGGACGAGCAGACGACCCAGCTCTGGCTGCTCAACGAGGATGGCAATGTCGAGCGCCAGCTTACCCGGCACGAGAGCGGCGCGGATCATCCGGCATTCAGCCCCGACGGCGCGCGGCTGGCCTTTGTCCGAAAGGTCGAGGGGAACCCCCAGATCTTCGTCCTGACGATGGACCGACCCGGCGAACCGCAGCAACTGACGGAGGTGCCGACCGGGGCGGATCACGTCCGCTGGATCGGCGAGCATGTCTACTTTGTCAGCAACATCTGGCCCGGCAAGGATTGGAGCGAGATGGCCGAGCGGCTGGAGGCAGACGAGGACGATCCGGTCTCGGCGAAGACTTGGGAAAACGTGCCCTACAGTTTCTGGGGCGAGTGGCTGGACGAAGAGCGCGAACACCACTTGTTCCGCGTGCCTGCCGACGGTGGCGAGGTGGAGGACATCACGCGTCCGACGGGGCGCGAACTGCCGCGCGGCGTCGCCGGCTTCGAGGGCCGCGATCAGTACGACGTCGCCCCCGACGAGTCGGTCGTCGCCTTCGTGGCCGACAGCACCGGCAATCCCGTCAGCCCCGACTACGACCTCTTTCTCGTCACGCCGGGCTCGGCGGATATCGAGAACATCACGCCGGAAAACGAGGCGCCGGACCGAGACCCCCTGTTCAGCCCCGACAGCCGCACGCTCGCATTCACGCGCCAGCACATCAAGGGCTTCTATGCGGACCGCAAGCAGCTGGTGCTCCACGACGTGGAGAGCGGCGAGCAGGAGGTGATCACCAGGGATTGGGATCGCTCCGCGTCGGGTCTCGTCTGGGCACCTGACGGCGACGGTCTTTACGGCACGATCGACGATCGCGGCGCCGTACGGGTCTACTACATCGACGCCGAGACGGGGGCGCCGGAACAGGTGACGCAGGAGACCAGCTTCTCCGAACTCGCGATCTCCGACACCGGGACGCTGATCGGGCTGAACGAGAGCTTTCTCCAGCCGCCGCGCGTCGTGCGGATCGACCGGCAGACCGGCGAGCATGACCCGCTCGAGACCCGAAATGACGACCTGCTGGCCGAGCTCGATCTCGGGACCTACGAGTCCGTCACCTACGAGGGCTACGACGGCGCCGAAATCCAGATGTGGGTCCACTATCCGCCGGCTTTCGACGAGAACCGGGAATACCCGCTGTTTCTTCTGCTCCATGGCGGGCCGCACAACGCGATCACCGATGGCTTTTGGTTCAGGTGGAACGCCCAGACCTTCGCCTCCTGGGGCTATGTCACCGCCTGGCACAACTTCCACGGCTCCTCCGGCTTTGGGCAGGATTTCGCGGACGCGATCAATCCGGACTGGCGAACGAAGCCGTACGCCGACACGATCAAGGCGTCGGAATGGTTCGCCGATCAGCCATGGATCGACGCCGAGCGGATGGTTGCGGGCGGCGCCAGCTACGGCGGCTATCTCGCGAGTGTGGTGCTCGGCAAGGACAACCCGTTCCAGGCGCTCGTGATCCACGCGCCGGTCTACAACCTCTACTCGCAGATGGCGGGTGATTTTCCGGTCCATGCGGAGAGGTTCGGCGATTTCTGGGAGCACGACATCTACGACGAGATCTCGCCGCACACCCTCGCCGGGAATTTCGACACGCCGTCTCTTCTCATCCATGGTGAAAGAGACCATCGGGTGACCTCCGAGCAGGGGTTCGAGCTTTTCCGGGCGCTGCGCCATCGGGGGGTCGAGGCGCGGATGCTCTACTTTCCGGACGAAGACCACTGGGTCGAGAAACCGAACAATTCGATCCGGTGGTACAGTGAAGTCCGCGACTGGGTCACGCGGTTCGCCGAGCCGGAACGATAACCGGCGTTGCTCGCGCGCAAGCTCGGAATCCCGCTGACGGTGTAGCTCGACGATGGAGCTACCCGCTCGGCAACTGCACCTAGCCCACCACCATCGGAAAGGTGACGGCGATCGCGATCGCGAAGGCCACCGCATTGGCGAGGCCGGCGGTGAACGGGTGGCCGGTGGCGCGATAGGCCCAGGCGCTGAACAGGCCGTAGACGACGAAGAAGGCGAGGATCACCGGCACGATCATCGCGAGGAAGAAGAGCCGCTCGAAATCGAGCGCGATGGCGAAGGCGAGCGACAGCAGGAACGCGAGCTTGGTGAAGGGATAGGCGCCGCGGGGGGCGGTCCGGCCCCGGGTCAGCCATTCGTCCGCGAGAAAATAGGGCAGCGTGCCGACGAGCATGGCGGCTACCAGCGGCAGCCGCTCCGGGATCGGCAAGAAGACCGTGACGAAACGGTCGATCGAGAGACCGACGACCAGCACCGCATAGAGCAGCACGGCCAGCGCCGCGAGCGCCAGCCTGCCGTGATCGACCAGCGGAACGAGGTCGTCGTCCGCCGCCGGTCGCCGGACCAGGAGCAGCGTCGCCCAGGTCAAGAGGCCGTAGAGGGCGAAATGGGTGACCAGGTAGTCGCCGAGCAGCAGCGGCAAGAAATCAGTGGGCACCAAGCGCAGCAGGAGTGGGGTGAGGACGGCGGGCAACAGGGCCGCGAGCCAGAGCCGGCGCCAGGAGAGGCCGGCGCCGATGGCCGGGTCGGCGACGGTGGGCAAGAGGCCGGCCAGCGGTCGCGCCAGGAGGACGAGACCGAGAAACAAAAGAAGAATCCAGGAGCCGATGGCGGCGATCCGCTCCTCGCCGGCGCGCACGAAGGCGGTGTCCAGCCACTGCACGGTCTCGAGCAGGCCCTCGGTGGAATAGAGCACCGCCACGTGCTCCACCCCGCCGGCGTAAACCGCCCGCCGCGCGGTGCCGGTGGTGAAGTCGCCGACGGTGATCCCTTCGACCACCGGCTGGTCGGCGACCAGCTCGACCGCACGGATCGCCTCGTCCTTGAGCGCCTGCGCCTCGAGGTCGCCGACGATGACCAGGAGGTTGTTGGGGCTCTCGGCATCGAGGGTGGGGGCGAACATCGAGACCGCGACCACCGCCGCCACGGCATCGCCCTCTTGTTGCGCGAAGCGGACGACGAGGTCGGAAGCCATCGAGTGGCCGAGCACGGCGATGCGCTCTTGTCCGGTGAGCCCGCGGGCGAAGGCCGCCACCTCGCCGAGCTGGCCGATCATCGCCTCCATCACCCCCTCGCCGGTGCGAACGTCGCCGCGGATCGGCTCAGGATGGCGGCCGTGGCCGAGAAAATCGAAGGTGACCGCCGTGTAGCCGTTCTGCGCCAGGGTGATGGCGAAGGCCCGCATCAGCACCTCGGAGCCGGCGAAGCCGTGGGCGATCACCACGGCAGGGCCGGGTGGCGCGCCCGCAGTCTCGAAGACGGTGACCGGCGTCGCCCCGACAGTGCCGGACGTGACCTGCAGGTCATGCAAGGGAGCGGTGAGCCGAAAGAGCGCCAAGAACACCAGGAGCAGGGCCAGCCCGGCGACACCCCACTGGCGCTGCATGGACCGCCACATGGACTCAGCGGCCGCCCGGATGGCGCCCCGGACGGCGCAAAGACGGCGACGATCGGTCGTGCTGGTGGCTCTTCATGGCGCCACCTCTAGCCAATCGCCGGAGGCTCGACCAGTGCGGACCTTTCGCCCTTCGACCTTGGCACCTATAGACGGCGGAGGCAGACGGGGAGGCATGTCATGCGGCCATCGAAGATCGCGGTGATTGCGGGCGACGGGATCGGCAAGGAGGTGGTGCCCGAAGGGGTGCGGGTGCTGGAAAAGGCGGCATCCCGGTTCGGCCTCGAGCTCGCCTTCGACGAGCTCGACTGGAGCTCGGAGCGCTATGCGAAGACCGGGCGGTTCATGCCCGAGGACGGGCTCGAGCAGATCGCCGGCCACGATGCGATCTTCCTCGGCGCCGTGGGCTGGCCCACCGTGCCCGACCACGTCTCGCTCTGGGGGCTCTTGATCCCGATCCGAAGGCGCTTCGATCAATACGTCAATCTCCGCCCGGTGCGCCTCTTCGAGGGGGTGAAATGCCCGCTCGCCGATCGCAAGCCCGGCGAGATCGATTTCTGGATCGTCCGGGAGAACGTCGAGGGCGAATATTCCGAGATCGGCGGCCGGCTCTATGCCGGCACGGCGCAGGAGATGGCGGTCCAGGAGAGCATCTTCACCCGATTCGGGGTGGATCGGGTCTGCCGCTTCGCCTTCGAGCTCGCCCAGTCGCGGCCGAAAAAGCACCTCACCTCGGCGACCAAGTCCAACGGCATCATCCACACCATGCCCTACTGGGACGAGCGGTTCGCGGCGATGGCCGAGGCCTATCCGGACGTCACCACCGACAAGTTCCACATCGACATCCTGACCGCCCACTTCGTCCGCAACCCCGACTGGTTCGACGTCGTGGTGGGCTCCAACCTCTTCGGCGACATCCTCTCCGATCTGGGCCCTGCCGTGACCGGGACGATCGGCATCGCCCCCTCGGCAAACCTGAACCCGGAGCGGAAGTGGCCCTCGATGTTCGAGCCGGTGCACGGCTCGGCCCCGGATATCGCAGGCCAAGGCATCGCCAACCCGATCGGCCAGATCTGGTCCGGCGCCATGCTGCTCGAGCACCTGGGCCACCCGGAGGCTGCAGCAGCGATCATGGCGGCGATCGAGCGGGTGCTCTTGCAACCGTCGCACCTGACGCCCGATATGGGAGGCAAGGCATCGACCGAGGCCCTGGGCCGGGCGATCGCCGCGGAAATCTAGGGGGACTCTCATGAAGCCGTTCTTCCAAGCCGCCGATGCACACCAGACGATCGAGCTCGCCAGCCTCGGCATCAGCACCCGGGTGCTGCTGCCGGCCGCCGCCACCGGCGGCGATCTCGTGCTGTTCGAGGAGACGACCGCGCCCGGCGCCGGCCCGCCGCTGCACATCCACAACCAGCAGGCCGAGTTCTTCCGGGTCATCGAGGGTGAATACGAGTTCATGATCGGCGAGCAGCGCTTTCTCGCCGGTCCGGGCGACACCGCCTTCGTGCCGGCCGGACTGCCGCACGCCTTCTGGAACCGCGGGACGTCGCCCGGCCGGCTTTTGTTCGGCCTCACGCCGGCAGCCGAGGGCGAGGCCTTCTTCAGCGAGCTCGGCAAATTCCTGCCCGAGGACGGCCCGCCCGACGTCGCCGCCATCAACCAGGCCTTCGCCGGCCGGTTCGAGATCGTGGGTCCGCCCTTGGCCGTGCTCCGGGGCGGTTCGCAGACGTGAAGATCGGCATCCTCGAGACCGGCCGGCCGCCCGAGGGCCTGGAGCAGCACGGCACTTATGCCCAGATGTTCGAGCGGCTGCTCGGCCCCGACCTCGACTATGCCGTCTATCCGGTGATCGACGACGTCTTTCCCGAGACGGTGGACGAGGTCGACGGCTGGCTGGTCACCGGCTCGCGCTTCGGGGTCTACGACGAGGCCCCATGGATCCGAAGGCTCGAGGCGTTCCTGCGCCAGGTGGTGGCGGCCCGGGTGCCGGTGGTCGGCATCTGCTTCGGCCACCAGATCCTGGCCTCGGCCCTGGGCGCCCGGGTCGAGAAAGCCGAGGCCGGCTGGGGCGTCGGCCCGCACGCCTACGAGCTGGTCGAGCGCCCGGCTTGGCTCGACGGGGCTGCCGAGCGCTTCACCTTGAACGCCATGCATCAGGACCAGGTGCTCAGCCTGCCGCCCGGGGCCCGGCTCGTCGCACGCTCCGCATTCTGCCCGTTCGCGGCCTTGGCCTACGGCGACCACGCCATCTCGTTTCAGGCGCACCCGGAATTCGACAACGCCTACGAGCGGGACCTCGTGGCGCTGCGGCGTGGCCGGGTGATCCCGGCCGAGGTGGCGGATCCCGCCCTGGCGGCGATCGGTGCCGAGGGCGAGGCACCCGATGCGGCAACGACAGCCGGCTGGATGCGTCGCTTTTTCGCCGACCGGGCGGGGTCGCGCTAGGCGCGCCCGTCATTCCCGCTTGACGCCCGATCGCCGCTCGGCGACGGTCCGCTCGATGGTGCCTCGATCGAGGCTGAAAAGGGAATCCGGTGCGGCCCTCGGGCCCATATCTCGGGGCCAATGCCGGAGCTGCCCCCGCAACTGTAAGCGGCGAGCTTTGCCCTCCAAGCGCCACTGCGGGTTCTGCCCCGTGGGAAGGCCGGGCCGAGCGTCGAGCCGTGAGCCAGGAGACCTGCCATCCTGAGCGCAACCAGCAAGCGGGACGGCGGGTCCCGGGGGAGAAGACGACATGCGTAATCTTCTGGTCGGTGCGGCCATGACCGTCATGGCGGCGGGTGCGGCGATCGCCCATCACGCGGGCGACACCTATCCGCTGGGCGACCTCGTGGTCAGCCACGCCTGGACCTACGAGACGGCAGCGGCCGGGCACTCGACCAAGGTCTACCTGACCATCATGAACAACGGTGCGGAAGCCGACCGGCTGGTCGATGCGCGGGTGGATTTCGCGACCCGCACGGTGATGCAGGCCCAGGCGATCGGCGCCGACGGCACGCTCGCCGTCCAGGACGTCGCAGCCCTGCGGATCGAGCCCGGCCAGACGCTGACCCTGCAGCCGGGAGCGATGTGGATCGAGCTCGAGGGCGTGCAGCGGGCCTTCAAGGACGGCCAGCACTTCCACATGGACCTGACCTTCGAGCAGGCCGGCTCGGTCGAGATCGACGTCTGGGTGAACGAGGCCGACGAGCACGGCCACGCCCACGACAGCTGAACCCTGCGGCTAGTTCGTGACGAGCTCGCCTTCCGGGAAGAACGCCTTGAAGGCGAAGGCGAAGTCGACGCTGTAGACCGCATCCTCCCAGCCCTCGGCGGTGCGCCGCTCGACGATCACGTTGCCGACATCGCGGCCCTCGGCGATGCGCGCCGCATCCAGCGCCGAGGCCTGGCCCGGCTTCCAGGTGAGGCGGAGATCGTCGGCCTCGATCACCTCCTGCTCGCGCAAGAGATCGAGGCTCCAGGCCCGATCGTCGACCCGGACCACCCGGGCCATCGCCGGGATGTCCTCGGGCAGGTCGCCGCGGAAGAGGAACGGGCTCGAGCGCTCGTCGTCGTAGCGCACGTAGGGATTGCGGCCGTAGTCCCGCCGGAACGTGCCGTCCGGCACCAGCACCGCCATGTCGCGCTCGCCGTTGCGCTCGAGGAACATCTCGTAGCTCTCGAGCCTGGCGGGCAGCATCTCGAGGGTGGCGCCCATCAGCTCGCCGACGATCGCCTGGCCGGTGAACTGCTGCCACCAGCTCTCGGTGGTGCGGTCGTACATCACGAGGTCGGAGTGGCGCAGCTTGCCGGTGGTGCCGAACTCCAGCGTCTCGCCGTCGAGCGTGCGGTCGAAGACGATGCCGGTGTTGCAGAGCGGGCAGTAGGTGACCGCGATGTCGCGGCCGTCGAAGCTGTCGTTGACGATCTCGTGCCACATCAAGATGCGCAGCGGATAAGCCCTGGCCTCGGTGTCGCTGTTGATCCCGATCACCGCCTCCTGCGGCGGCAGATCGACCGCCTCGGGGCTGGCGAAGGTCGGGTCGTCGATCGAGGGGATGCCGTCCTTCGGCGGCCCGCCGGACAGGATCTCCGAGAAGTCGACGAGGGTCTGCTCGAAGTCCGTGTTCGGCCATTCGACCTGCCACTGCGCCGGACTGGCGAGAGCGGCAGCACCGAAGCTGGCTGCGAGCAGTGTCGCGGTGAGCGCCGCACAGGTGACTTTGCTGGTTAAAACGCGCATGCTGTCTCCGATGGTTTTTCG
>SLRI01000249.1 GCA_007131045.1 Rhodospirillales bacterium | reverse complement strand
GTCGGCATCGGTCGTGGCCTCGACGCGGATTACGTGATCGCCGGTCGCGCCGTCGAGATGCAGCCCGTCGCGCTCGATCCTGTCCACATGCTCGCGGTCGAGATCGAACAGCACGACCTCGTTCTCCGTCTGGCGGGCCAAGAGGCCGCCATAGAGGCAGCCCATCGCTCCCGCCCCGATCACCACGATCTTCATGTCGTTTTCCCGTTCGTCCTGAAGAAAGAGACTCCGCCGCCAGAACCTAGCGTGCTGCCTGGATCAGATGCCAGTGGCTGACGCCGATCGAGGCGACACCGGGAAAGGCCCAGTCCCTGACCACCTCGGGATTGGTCACGAGCTCGGTGTGGATCGCGGCGATCGGGATGTCCGAATAGGTCTCGAACAGCCAGGTGAAGGCCTCGCCGGCGATGCGATGACGCTCGTCGGGGTCGAGCGCGTCGCCGAGATCGCGGATCAGCGCCTGGATGGTGTCGTGCTCGAAGCCGGCATAGGGCGTGCCGTCGGTGGCGTAGAAGTTGCGCAGGCCGACTTCGGTCGGCCGGATCGGGGCGTTGCGCAGCGGATTCAACAGATAGGCCTCGCGCGCACGCCCCATCGCGCCGAGCGAGGCGAAGTCCATCTCGCGGATCTCGGCCTGCAGGCCGATGTCGGCGAGCTGCACCTGCAACAGCTCGGTCATGGTGGCGAATTCAGGGTTGCCGGGCAGCACCATCATCACCAGCGGAATGGTCGGATCGTCGAACGCGTCCGGGTAGCCGGCCTCGTCGAGGAGGTCCCGGGCGCGCTCGGGGTCGTAGCCGTACATCTCCTCGAAGCGCTCGACCAGCTCGGGCACGAAGCCCTCGTGCGGCTCGTACATGGCGATCTGCGCCAAGACGCCGGCACGGCCGTCATAGAGCACGTCGAGCATCGCCTCGCGGTCGATGGCGCGGTTGATCGCTTCGCGCACGCGCACGTCCGCCCAAGGCAGCTCCGGCCGGCAGGCCTCGTCGCCAGTCGTGCAATAGAGTCCATTGAACAAGAAGAACGTGTGCATGGAGGGGCGGCGCGAGGCCACGACGTTATGGCCGGCATCGAGCGCGTCGCCTTGCACCTCGCGCGGCAGATCGGCGATGTGGGCCTCGCCGCTCAGGATCATCGCGAGCTTGGTGCCGGGCTCGGCGACGAAACGGATCTCGAGCTCCTCGAAATCGGTGCGCTCGCCGGACCAATGATCCTCGACCCGTCGGAACACCAGTCCCTCGCCCACCCGGCGCTCGACATACGCCCAAAGGCCGGTACCGGCCGGGCGCGTCAGATAGCCCTCGATGCCCTCGGCGTCGTACTGTGCCTTGCTGTAGAGCAACATCGTGCCGCGGCCGCCATGCGCGAACAGGAAGTTCGGCCGCGGCTCCGGCAAATGGAAGGTGACGGTGTGGGTGTCGTCGGCGCTGACCTCCGCCCCCTGCAAAAGGCCCATGCCGATGATGATGGCGCCTTCCTGGGTGTGCAGCTCGTAGGAATGCACGACATCCTCGGCGGTCACCGGACCCCAGTCGAAATGCCATTCCGCCTCGGGCTTGAGTTGGAAGGTCCATTCGGTGAAGTCGTCGTTGGCCTCCCAACTCTCGGCGAGGGCGGAGTTGTCGTAGATGCCGGTCTCGGGGTCGTGGCCGACCAGGCTCTGCATCGAGGGCTGGAGCGAGAAATCGCCGGGCGTCGCCCAATAAAGGTTGGTCTCCGCGCTCGGCGGACTGATCGCCACCACGACGCGGCCGGTCTCGGCCACGACCGGGCTGCCGACGACCAACGCGGTGAGCAAGAGGGTGAGAACCGGGAGCGGCGCGGCGGCGCGGGGTGCGGCGGGCATTCGCCAAAACTCGACCATGTTCGTCTCCCTGATCCAGCGACTGTCATGATGGCGGTTTTGGGTAGTCGATGGGGCGCATTTTGCCGAGGATTTCACCGCCACCCTTTCGGCCACGCGCGCTCTCTGTTTGTAGCATCACTAACGGACAGCGTTCGGATGGCAAATGAATTCGAGCCATCCGGCTCCGCAGGCAGCAGCCTCGTCTCGTCAAACCGAGTGTCCTGGTGCCCGGCGAGGCGACCGCCAGCGTCTGCAGTCTGTGGCCGGACCGCAGTACGCAGCAGCTCCTCCAACTGTGCGACTCCTGCGAGCCCGATCCCCTAGCTGCGGCCCAGCGGGCCGGCGGAGACGGGCTGCCGCGCCTCGCTGCCGAAGACCGCCGTCGCCGCACTCGAAGAGAAACGCCGGCGGTAAAGGTCGGCCATCACCCGTTCGTGCAGCTGCATCGCAACGGATCCGGCGCAGCCGCAAGGGTCGGCTTGGTCGAGCAAGACGGGATCCAGCCCGGTCGGCTGGCGGCGACGACCTGCATCTTCGGCTTCTCCTTACCCGGTGCGCGCCGGCTTCAGCACTTGGCGGGGGAGGTCTTGTGGGTGTCGTGCAATTGCGGCGGTGTGGCCGTGCCGCCATGGCTCTCGAGCCATTTGCAGGCGTTGATGATGTCGTCGGCCAGCCCCTCGATCACGTTGCGATTGAGATGCGGGCGGACCACCACGCTGAGGCTGCGCACGGCTTCGGCATTGGCCGGCATGGTGTAGGCGGAGAGCACCCAGCCGCGCTCGCGCACCTTGGCGGAGACGTCGAACTCGCTGAAGTTCTGATACGGCCACGACGCAGATCGTGTTCTCGTCGACATATTTGTCGAGATGCTCGGCGGTGAGACGGACACGGTGCTGCAGGCGGGCGACGTGCTCGCCGTCTCCGGACCAAGGGACACGCTGGTCCAACTCTCGAATGCCGCCCGCGAGGTCGAGGACCGCGAGCTCTTGTCGGTGCCGGTGGAATCGGTCGATGTGCTGGTCACCCAAAAGGCGTTCGACGGCCGCCAACTGGTCGAGCTGGCGCGCGAGCCGTTCGCCCGGGGCGTCCATCTGACCTCGATCCGGCGCGGCTCGGCCGGGGTGGAGATCCCGGTCCTGGCGCAGACCGAGCTGCATCGCGGCGACATCGTGCGGATTACCGGGACCAAGACCCACACCGATCGCGTGGTCGCCGCCCTCGGCTATGCCGACCGGCCGACCAGCGTCACCAACATGGTGCTGGTCGGCCTCGGCATCTGCATCGGCGGGCTGATCGGCTCGCTGATCGTGCCGATCGAGGGCATTCCGATCACGCTCGGCACCTCGGGCGGCGCTCTCATCGCCGGCATTCTCCTCGGCTGGTGCCGCACCGTCGACCCGCGGCTCGGCAACGTGCCCCAGCCGACCCTCTGGTTCATGAACTCGGTCGGGTTGAACACCTTCATCGCGGTCATCGGGATCACTTCGGGGCCGACCTTCGTCGCCGGGCTGCAGCAGGCCGGCTTCGTGCCGAACTTCCGCTCGATCCTGGCGCTGCTGCCGAAAAACACCATCGGCGTCTACTCCTACTCCAAGTACGTGGGCGCCATCGGCTGGCGTCTCGGCGTCATCGCGATCCACCCGGACAACGTCTTCACCTACATCGCCTACACCAGCATCGACCTCTTCGAGATCCACACCGCCCTCATCACCTGCTTCTTCGTCGCCCTCGGCAGCGGCGGCGAGACCTTCCAAAAGAGCACGCTGCGCCTCAGCGGACGCAATGCCGAGCCGCTCGCCCGGGAGCTCGACGAAGCGGCCGGCGCGGCGCCGGCACCGGCCCGGGAACCGGGTTCGGCACCTGTTGCAATCGACGACCCGTTGCGAGTGCACGCGTTCTCGCTGCTCGGCGGGTTGTCAGATGAGAGGCCGGCCCATGCTATCTAGAGTAACGCCGATCGCGCTCGTCGCCGCCTTGGCGTTGATCGCCGGCTGCGTGCCGAACGACCGGGAGCTCGGCGCGCCCGACCCGGCGACACCCGTCGGCGATGCGCGCACGGCGACCGATGCTCCGGACTTCACCGTCGATCGGACGACCTTCTCGGCGGCTCCCCTGCCGCAGTCCAGAGGTCAGCCAGGCGAAGATCGCCCTCGGCGGCGCCCGGCTGGTCCGCGAGCAGGCCTTTGCCGACGCCTTCCTCGGTGCCACTGGCCTCGCCTTTGCGACCGGCCAACTCACCAATCGCGCCAGACCGGACTCACTCTGAGCGCCGCAGGCGGCAAGCTCGGCATGGCCAGTCGGCCAGCGCGGTTATCGGCCTGATCGAGCGAGGTGACCGCCGACTTCGCCTTCGACGTGCCGGTGCGGTTCGACAGCGACCAGATGGACCTCACCATCGGATCCCGGAGCTGACCCCATGGCCCTGCTCTCCCGCAACCATGGTTCCCCTCGGCTGCAATTGAATGGTGTAGCATACGTTCCAGATTGCCATGGCCGTCCGGCGTCTTCTGCCCCGCTATTCCGCAGCGCACGGCATCGGCCATGAGAAGAAGGATCGCCTCCTGATCGGGATCGTTCTCGGCCAGCGCTTGGGCCATGCGCAGCCCGTTGAAGCCTGATCGAAGCCGTACAGCGGACCATTGACGAAGAGCGCCATCTCGATTTCGGACAGCATGTCCCTGAACCGGTCATTCCGGCAGCACAGCGCTAGCGCGCCGGCGTCAATCCGGCCGTGACAAGATGTAGGCTGCGACGGCAGCGAGGCAAACGGCCTGGATTGCGAGCGCCAATGGCGGCAGGCCGAGGGCCGCACTGCCGAGAAAGGTGAGCGCCATGACGACCGAGGCCGTGACCTTGGCCCGCCTCGAGATCGCGCGGCGGTTGCGCCAGTCGCGGATTGCGGGGCCGAACCAGGGGTGCGCCTCCAGCCGGGCTTCCAGCCGGGGTGACCCCTTGCCGAAAGCATAGGCGGCCAGGAGGACGAAGGGCGTGGTCGGCAACAGCGGCAAGACGGCACCGAGCCCGCCAACGGCAAGGGCCGCGAAGCCCGCGGTCGTCCAGGCGAGCTGCCGGGTCATCGGGGTGTCTCGGTCCGGACCCGCACGCCAGCCTCGGTGACGACGGCATCGAGCCGGACGTCGTGCGGCTGCGGGAAGATCGTGGCGAGCCTGGCGGCTTCCAGGCCGATGCCGATGGTGATGGGTCGCGGTCGCAGCGCGGCCAGCGTGCGATCGAAATAGCCGCCGCCATAGCCCAGGCGGTAGCCTTCGCCGTCCCAGCCGACCAGCGGGGCCACCGTGATCTCGGGCGTCAGGACCGGGGCGTCGGGTGGTGGCACCGGGATGTTCCAGAACCCCGGCAGCATCCGGGTGCGGGGCGTCCAGCGGCGAAAGACCAGGGGGGCCGAGCGGGTCTCGACGAGCGGCAGGGCGAGCAGCACGCCGGCCTCGTCGAGGGCGCGCATGAGCGGGCGGAGATCCGGCTCGCCCTTGATCGGCCAATAGGCCGAGAGCACGCGGCCGCGAAGAGTGCCGCAGAGGTCGACGAGAAGGCCTTGCAGGTGCTCGGCCATGGCAGTGCTCGCGGCCCGGCGCGTGGCCGGATCGAGCGCCCGGCGTTGGGCCAAGAGCCGGCTGCGCTCGGCCTTGCGCCAGCGCGCCACGTCGCGCGCCTGTTCGGGATCGACGCCCAGCGGGTCGAAATAGTCGGGGGCGATCTCGCAGGCGAGGCAGGGCGGCGAGGCGTAGCGGCCGGGCATCGGGGTCGTCCTCGGATCCTTGCTCATCGATTCGAAACGTCCTCGTCATTCTGATCGGTCATCGGCCGCTGCCTCCAGTCGTTCGCGCAAGTAGTTGCCGAGCGAGACCAGCGAGTAGAGCGCGAGGTAGCGTCGCTCGCCCGCGACTACGGTCAGCCGGAGGCGGACCCGAGGCCGCGTCGGCAGGACATGCGCCAGGACGAAGGCCGCCAGGGCCGCCGCATACTCGCCACAGCCGTCCATCAGCCGACAGTTTCCGGCACGGCTCGGGGCGTGGCCAACGGGCCGATGGCGCACTCGGCGAGCGACACCCGGTCGAGCTCGGCGAGGAAAGCCTCCTCGGCCCGGGCCAGATGGCCCTTGAGGCGACAACGCGGCACCAGCACGCAGACACCCCCGTCGGCGCGGAAGCACTCGACCAGCGCGTGCCGTGCCTCGAGCAGGCGTACCACCTCGCCGAGACTGATCTGCGCCGGCGGCCGCGCCAGGGTGAAGCCGCCGCCGGCGCCGCGGCTGGTCTTGACGATGCCGGCAGCGGCGAGCTCGCGCACGACCTTGGTCAGATGGTGACGCGAGATCTGCAGCTCCGCGGCGATCGCCTCGGTGGTCAGGACGTCCTCGGGCGCTGCCGCCGCGCGCATCAGCGCCCGCAGGCCGAAATCGGTGAACGAGGTGAGACGCATCGCCGCTCCACCAAAATAGGCATTGAAAATACTGCTTCGTCGGTCCTCAATGCAAGCACGTCCTTCCCGTCTCGTCCGGCCCTGCGGGCCGCGTGACCACAGCTGCGAGGGGAGAGTAGTCGATGCATGTCCGGCGGCCAGGAAGCAGCGTTATTTCCGGGGCGACGAGCGACGAAAGGATGCCGTCGCCACCGGGTGATGGGGCCGGTGGGGCTGTGACCGCCCGGTCGATCGCGGAGATTGCCGCCACCCTGCCCGGTGCGACCCGCGTCTTTCGCCACTTCCACTTCGACTTCTGCTGCATGCTCGATCAGCCGCTGGACGTCGTCGCCGCCTGGCACGAGACCCCCCTCGAGGAAGTGCAAGCGGCGCTCGCGGCCCTGCCCACGGTCGAGCCGAGGTCGGCACCGCGGTCCATCGAGCCGCTGATCGGCCACATCCTCGCCCGCTACCATGCGCAGCATCGGGTCGAGCTGCCGCCACTCGCCCGGCTGGCCGAGACGGTCGAGACCCGGCATCGCGGTCATCCCGACCTGCCGATCGGGCTTGCCGGGGTCCTCGCCGAGTTGACCGACGCGCTCGACGAGCAGATGCGCTTCGAGGAAATGCACCTGTTCCCACGGCTGCGTCACGAGAGTGACGGCCTCGAGAACGCCTTCATCGCACTCTGTGAGCGCCACAACGCACTCGAGGATTATCTCTGCTGTCTCGAGACGGTGACCGCCGGGCAGCAGCCGCCCGACGACGCCTGCCGGCGCTGGCGCCAGCTGTTCGCCGGCACCGAGCGACTGGTCGACGATCTGATCCGTCACCGCCATCTGGAGACGGCGACGCTCGCCGATCTGTGGCGCGATCGTGCGCCGCGCGGCCCGATGCACTGAGCCCGACCGCCGGCTTTTCCTTTTTGGAATTCATCTGGGCGACGATGAACGCGGTGCCGGCCGAGCCATGCGGGAAGCCCACACCTCGAGCGCGATGCCGAGGCCTTCGGCCGCTCTGGCCTGGGTCGCGATCGAGCGCTCCGGCAGCTCCGGCCGCAGGCAGACCCGGCGCGCCCGCAGCCGACGAGAAAGGCCAGCGTCGGCGCGTTGTAGACGTTGGACGAGGGCGAGCAGCGCCCCCTTCGCCATGACGCAGAGCCCGCCGAAGACGAAGACCTCGGTCTCGGCCGGGCTCTCCCGGTTGATCCGGGCGGTCTCCTCGATGCTCAGGACACGCGGCAAGACCACCCGCTCGACCCCGAAGGCCTCGGCGTAGAAGCGGATGGCATCGGCATTGGCGGCCGCCGCCTGCATAGAGAGATGAAGGCGAAGTTGTGGCTGGCGCTCGGCGGCATAGGCGAGCAGGCCGAGATCGGCGAGGATCACCGCATCGGCGCCGAGGCTTGCCGCATCGTCGACCGCGCTCGCCCAAAGAGCGAAGCCGCCGGCCTCGGGGATGGTGTTGATCGCGACCAGCACCCGGGCGTCCTGGTCGTGGGCATGGCGGATGCCTGCAGCCATCTCTGCGCGGCCGAAGTTGAGGACTAACCCGAAGCCGCGGCCGTGGTCACCGTCTCGACGGCCATCGCCGACGATCTGGCGTGGGTCTGCGGCCTCGACCGTGGTCTGGTAGCCGTGATCCCCAATCCCGTGGCTCCGGCCGAGCGCGAGGAGGCGGCGGGCTTCTGCCCGAATGCCGCACTCTTCGCGCGACTGCGGATCGTCGCACCGCGCCGGCCGGCCTGAGCTCAAGAGGCGGCGATACGTCCGCTGCCGCCGAGCTGCCGCCAGGCGAGCAGTGCAATGCCGAGCCAGACGAGGCTTCTGAGCGTCATCGCCCCCACCGTCCGCGTCTCGAAGGCCCCACCCGCGGCCACGTGAATGCCGAAGGCGGCGAAGACCAGGAGGTTGAGGGCAGCGATCGCAACAGCGAGCGGCAAGGCCCAGGAAAGGCGCTGCCAGAGTCCAATGCCGGCCACGACATAGGCGAACCCGGCCGTGAAATTGAACCAGAGAACGAAAGGCACGGCGTCGCCGACCGCGGCTCTGGCCGCCGGCCCGCCGAAGAGGGCGGTGCCGCCGGAGACGACGGTGAGGGCGCCGAACGCGACGGCGATGAGGGCCGCGATGCGCAACGGCCAGGCGTTGGTACGGGTCATGCGTTTTCTCCCTGTTGGCTGACGAGTTCGCCGTCGCGCAGCTCGAAACGACGGTCGAAGCGGTCGAGGATCTTGTCGTCGTGGGTGACGGCGATGATGCAGGCCTGCTGCTCGCGGGCGAGCCGGCCGAGGAGATCCATGACGATCCCGGCCCGCTTGGAATCGAGCGCCGCGGTCGGCTCGTCGGCGAGGATGATGCGCGGCCCGTTGGCCAGCGCCCGGGCGATGGCGACGCGCTGCGCCTCGCCGCCCGAGAGCAGCGCCGGCATCGCCGTAGCCCGGTTGGCGACCTCGAGATAGTCGAGCAAGTCGAGGGCTCGGGCCCGGGCCTCGGCGGGCGGGCGGCCGGCGAGCTCGAGCACCAGGGCGACGTTGTCCGTGGCGTTCAGGAACGGCAGCAGGTTGTGCGCCTGGAAGATGAAGCCGACCTTGTCGAGCCTGAGCCGGCGGAGGTCCGGGCGCAGCCACCTGCCGTCCCAGACGAGCTCGCCGTCGAGGGTGACCTTGCCGGCGCTGGGCTCGAGGATGCAGCCGATGACGTTCAAGAGGGTCGTCTTGCCGGAGCCCGAGGGGCCGAGCAGGGCCACGACCTCGCCGGCCCCGACCGCGAGCGACACGCCCCTCAGCGCATCGACCCGGGCGGCCCCCTCGCCGAAACGCTTGGCCACGCCTTCGACCTCGACCAGGGCAGCGGCCATCTCAGCTGCCCAGCGCCGTTGCCGGATCGACACGCAGTGCCGCGCGCACGCCGAGGCCGCTCGCCAGGAGGCAGACGACCCCGATGATCAGCGCCAGCAGCAACGCGTTCTCGGGCTCGAGCACGACGCGGCGCGGGAAGTAGTCCTTGACCAGCAGCACGAGCACGAGGCCGCTGGCCCAGCCGATGCCGCCGAGCGCCAGGGCCTGCTGGACGATCAGGCCGACGATCGTCCGGTCGGGAGCCCCGATCAGCTTCAAGGTGGCGATCTGCTTCAGCTTCTCCATCGTCATGGTGTAGATGATCAGCGCCACCACCACGGCCGACACGGCGAGCAGGATCGCCATGAAGAGGCCGATCTGCCGCCGCGCCCGGTCGACCACCGAGCGGGTGAGGATCAGCTCCTGCTCGGCCTGGGTCACGGCCGCGACGTGCTTCCATCGGCGTGCCTCGGCGGCGACCAGATCCGGATTGGCGTTGGGCTCGAGGGCGGCGATCACGGCGTTGACAGTGGCACCCGCCTCGCCCGTGCCGCCGCGCGCGAGCTCGCGCCGGGCCGCCGCCGGGGCCAGCTCGAACTGCAGCTTCTGCGCGTCCCTGAGGCTGATATAGACGGCGGGATCACCGCCCGAGTTGACGTGGTTCTCCACCAGACCCACCACCAGGAAGCGGCTGCGGCCGAGATCGAGCCGGTCACCGAGGGCGAGACCGGTCCGCGTGTCGGCGACCAGCTCGAAGCGGGCGTGGGAGAGGCCACGGCCAGCGAGCAGGTGGCGCGGCGCACCCGGTCGGTCCGGCTCGTAGCCGACGACGTAGAGGCGGAGCGGCTGGCCGCGATGCGTCGCCTCGACGGACTGGTAGGTGACGCTGCCGGCATCGACCACCCCGTGCAGCCGGGCGATGGCGGCGCGGGTGTCGCCCGGGACGCGTGAGGCTTCGGCGAACGGGCCGCGGCTGCCGGGCTCGACCACCCAGAGATCGACGGCAGGCGCCCGGGCGATCGTCAGGGCGTCGATGACGAGGCCGTTGTAGATGCCGACCATCGAGAGCACGACACCCATCAGGAGGCCGAGCCCGAGACAGGTCAAAAGGAAGCGGAAGAGGTTGTGGCGGATGTCGCGCCAGGCGAGGTTCAAGGTGCCTCCTCCACGATGCGCGCGCGGCGGCCCTCGCTGATGCCGGCGGGCGGCCGGGCGACGATCAGGGCCCCCTCCGGCAGGCCCGCCACCACCTCCAGCCTGGCGTCCTCGCTCCTGGCCCCGAAGCCGAGCCGGGCCCGCTCGAGCCTGCCGTCGCGGACCAGCCAGACCATCCCTTCGCGCCCGTCGAAACCGTCGACCGCGGCCTCGGGCACCATCAGCGCTTCGTCGAGCCGTGCGGTCTCGATCAAGACCTCGGCCTGCTCGCCCAGATAGAGCTGGCCCGGGCAATCGACGCAGCCGAGCCAGACGCGGCGCTCCTCGGTGACCCGGTCGCTCTCCAGACCGATCCGGGCGACCTCGACCCTGAACCGCTCCGCCGGCAGCGAGCGCAGGCGCAGCTCGGCCGGTTGGCCCAGCGCCAGGCCACCCGCCCGCGCCTCGTCGACATAGGCCAGGATCCAGAGGGAGTCCGGCTCGACCAGCGTGAAGACCGCCTCGCCGGGGGCCACCACCGTGCCCGGCTCGACATGGCGCTCGACGACGACGGCGGCGAAGGGTGCCTCGAGGGCGTGCTGGTCGAGCAGCGCCGTCTCGTAGGTCAGCAGCGCTCGCGCATCGTCGAGCCGCGCCCGTTCGACCAGGATCTCGCTCTCGGCGACGATCGCCTCGGCCGCGGCCACGGCGACGTCGCGCAATGCCTGCTCTGCGGTTTGCGCCGCGACCACGCTGCGCCGGGCGAGTTCCTGCTGGCGGCGATCGGCGGCCTCGCGCTCGGCGAGCACCGCCTCGGCCCGGTCGAGATTGGCCATCGCCCGCGCCTCGGCGGCCTCGGCGATCGCCACCGTGGCCTCGGCGCGCGCCACCCGCGCCCGTTGCTCGGCCGTGCGCAACCGGGCGAGCGGCGTGCCGGCAGCGACACTGTCGCCATGATCGGCCAGCACCTCGGCGAGGGCGGCACCCACCTCGAAACCGACCCTCGAGAGCACCCGCGCCTCGACGGTGCCGAGCCCGAAGAGCCGGATCGCGACATCCCGCTCCGGGCCGACCACAGGCACGGTGACCGGCCGGACATTCAAGAACAGCCAACCGCCGACCGCGAGGCCGACCACCGCGGCCAGGATCGCAAGGCGGGCGAGCCGGTATCTGGTCATGCGTCGTTCCACGAGTTGCAGTGGGCCGAGTGGACGAGCCCGTCGAGCTGCAGCGTGAACAGCCGCAGCCCCTCACGCGTGAGCGGAAAGGCCTTGCCGCTCAACGACCAGCGCACCGCGAGGCCGGGCACCAACGCGATGAGCAGCGAGGCGGCGTCGGCCGGTGCGACGCCCGGCCGGAGCCGCCCCGCAGCGGCCGCCTCGTCGAGTGCTGCCCGCAGCGTGGCGTGGAATTGCAGCATCAACGCGAGGAACGCCTCGCGCAGCGGCGCATTTTGGGCATGCAGCTCGCGCGAGAAGAGAATGGCGGTGATCGCCGGGGTCGCCTCGATCAACCCGAGCTGCGCCTCGACCAGTGCCCGCATCCGGTCGAGCGGGTCGGCATGGGCCTCGACCGCAGCCTGCCAGCGCGCCCGCATCGAGGCGCCCAGCGCCTCGGCGACTGCGGCCCACAACGCCTGCTTGGTCGCGAAATGCCGGAACACCGCCGGCTGGCTGATGCCCACCTCGCGGGCGATCGCCTCGGTGGTCAGCCGGTCGGGCCCCACGGTGTCGGCGAGCGCCAGGGTAGCCCTGACGATCTCGGCCTTGCGCTCCTCGGCTGTTCGGCGCTTGCGCACAGATGCTCCAAAAGTGATCAGTGATCAATCACTAACTAATATGTCCGCGACCGTCCCGCAAGGCGCCGACGCGTTTTCGATGCTGCTCCGGAAAAACGAACGAGCCGAGCACCGCATAGTGGTCGGAGAGCGCTTGCCGATGCCAGCCCAGCTGGCCGGACCAGGCGAGCATAGTCAACGACAGGCCCATGATCGCGAGGAAGAGGACGACGGCAACGGCAGCGGCGTAGCCCATGGCAAAGGACTGGAAGGCCTTGGTTGTAGGAGAAGAGCACGGCCGTGGTGGTCGCCCTGCCCAGCGGGCCTCGGCCGGGGTGGCCCAGTCGCCCCAGCCTTCGCCCTTCCCCTTGAAGATCGCCACGTTGCCGCCGGCCGGCTCAGCCGCCCGGCGAGAAGGACGGGATGCCGGAGCGGTCGATCACCTCGGC
>SLRI01000044.1 GCA_007131045.1 Rhodospirillales bacterium | reverse complement strand
TTCTGGCACATGACGCTGCCGCTTTTGGCGCTGACCATCGGTGCCTTCGCCGGTCTGACCATGCTGACCAAGAACAGCTTTCTCGACGAGATCAACAAGCAGTACGTGATCACCGCTCGGGCCAAGGGGCTCGACGAGCGGCAGGTGCTCTACCGCCACGTCTTCAGGAACTCGATGCTGATCGTGATCGCCGGCTTTCCCGGCGCCTTCATCGGCATCCTCTTCACCGGTGCCTTGCTGATCGAGATCATCTTCTCGCTCGACGGGCTGGGTCTCCTGGGCTTCGAGGCGGCGCTGCGCCGTGACTACCCGGTGATGTTCGGCTCGCTCTTCATGTTCACGCTCTTGGGCCTCGTGGTGAAGCTGATCTCGGACCTGACTTATGTGCTGGTCGATCCCCGGATCGATTTCGAGCGGCGCGAGGTCTGATGAGCCGGCCAGCCGTCCAGGAACCCCGGCTGTTCGGTGCGCGGCTCCGCCTCAACCCGGTCAACGAGCGCCGATTCTGGAATTTCCGCAACAACAAGCGCGGCTACTGGTCGCTGCACATCTTCGCCGTCTTGTTCCTTTTCAGCCTGTTCGCCGAGTTCATCGCCAACGAGCGGCCGCTTCTGGTGCAGTATCAGGGCCAGTACTACTATCCCGTCCTGGTCGACTACCCGGAGACCGAGTTCGGCGGGTTCTTTCCGACCAACACCGATTATCACGACCCGTTCGTTCAGGAGCTGATCGAGGAAGACGGCTGGATCGTCTGGCCGCTGATCCCCTACAGCTACAACACGGTGATCCGCGATCTGGGGGTCGCAGCCCCCTCGCCGCCCTCGGCGCAGAATTGGCTCGGCACCGACGATCAGGCGAGAGACGTGGTCGCCCGGATCATCTACGGCTTTCGCATCTCGGTTCTGTTCGGGCTGACGCTGACCATCCTCTCCTCGATCGTCGGCATCATGGCGGGTGCCGTGCAGGGCTATTTCGGCGGCTGGGTCGATCTCGGCTTTCAGCGCTTCATGGAAATCTGGTCGGGGCTGCCGACGCTCTACCTGCTGATCATCCTGGCTTCGGTGGTCACGCCCAACTTCTGGTGGCTCCTGGGCCTGATGCTGCTGTTCAGCTGGATGGCGCTGGTCGACGTGGTCCGCGCCGAATTCCTGCGCGCCCGCAATCTCGATTTCGTCCGGGCGGCCCGGGCGCTGGGCGTCGGCAACGTCACCATCATGTTTCGCCACATCCTGCCCAACGCCATGGTGGCGTCGTTGACCTTCATGCCGTTCATCCTCAACGGCTCGATCACCACGCTGACCAGCCTCGACTTTTTGGGCTTCGGCCTGCCGCCGGGCTCGCCGTCCCTGGGCGAGCTCTTGGCCCAGGGCCGCAACAACCTGCACGCTCCCTGGCTCGGCATCTCGGGCTTTCTGGTCCTCGCCATCATGCTCTCGCTCCTCATCTTCATCTTCGAGGCGGTGCGTGACGCCTTCGACCCCAGGAAGACCTTTGCAGCATTGGCGCTGGATGCGGCGCCCAAGGAGCACACCCAGGCCCAGGGCACCCTGGGCCCGACCGTCTCGCCACGCCCGGCGACGCCCACTCCCGAGCCCGAACGAGCGAAAGTCCGCGCATGAGTCTCGTCGAGGTCGATAAGCTGTCGGTGAATTTCGGCACAGGCGAGCGCGACATCGAGGCGGTCCGCGGCGTCAGCTTCACCATCGACAAGGGCGAGACCCTGGCGCTGGTCGGCGAGAGCGGTTCCGGCAAGTCGGTCACCGCGCTCTCGATCCTCCAGCTCCTGCCCTACCCCAAGGCCTGGCACCCTTCCGGCAGTGTCAAGCTCGATGGGCTCGAGCTGATGGGCAAGCCGGACCGGGTGCTCCGCCAGGTCCGCGGCAACAAGGCCTCGATGATCTTCCAGGAGCCGATGACCTCCTTGAACCCGCTGCACACGGTCGAGCGGCAGATCGGCGAGATCCTCCAGCTGCATCGCGGGATGAGCGGCGGCGCGATGCGCAATCGGGTGCTCGAGCTCTTGGAACTGGTGCAGATCGACGACGCCCAGACCCGGCTCAAATCCTACCCGCACCAGCTCTCGGGCGGCCAGCGGCAGCGGGTGATGATCGCCATGGCGCTCGCCAACGAGCCGGATCTGCTGATCGCCGACGAGCCGACCACGGCGCTAGACGTCACCGTGCAGGCGCAGATCCTGTCCTTGATCAAGGAGCTGCAGGTCCGCATGAAGATGGCGGTGCTGCTGATCACGCATGATCTGACCATCGTCCGGCGGGTGGCCGATCGGGTGGCGGTGATGACCGAGGGGCTGATCGTCGAGCAGGGCCCGACCGAGGACATCTTCACCCGGCCGCAGCACGCCTATACCCGGCATCTGCTCGCGGCCGAGCCCAAGGGTGCCCCGCCCGAGGCGGACGATACCGCGGCGAGCGTGCTGACCGCCGGCGACGTCAAGGTGCACTTTCCGATCCAGCGCGGCCTCCTCAAGCGGACGGTGGGCCACGTCAAGGCCGTCGACGGCATCTCCTTCGCGATCCGCGAGGGGCAGACCGTGGGCGTCGTGGGCGAGAGCGGCTCGGGTAAGACGACGCTCGGCATGGCGCTCTTGCGGCTGATCTCCAGCACCGGCGGGATCACCTTCAAGGGCAAGGACATCCAGGGCTGGTCCTGGAACAAGATGCGGCCGCTCAGGCGCGAGATGCAGATCGTCTTTCAGGACCCCTACGGCAGCCTCAGCCCGCGCATGTCGGTGAGCCAGATCATCGAGGAGGGGCTGATCCTGCACAAGATCGGCCAGGACACGAACGAGCGGCGCGATCTGGTGGCGGCCGCGCTCCAGGAGGTCGGGCTCGATGCCTCGATGCGGGATCGCTATCCGCACGAGTTCTCGGGCGGCCAGCGGCAGCGGATCGCGATCGCGCGCGCCATGGCCCTCAAGCCCCGGTTCGTCGTGCTCGACGAGCCGACATCGGCGCTGGACATGTCCGTCCAGGCGCAGATCGTCGATCTGCTGCGCGATTTGCAGTCCCGCTACGGCCTGGCCTATCTCTTCATTAGCCACGATCTCCGGGTGGTGCGCGCCTTGAGCCACGAGGTGATCGTGATGCGCCAGGGCAAGGTGGTGGAGCAGGGCACCGCCGAGCGGATCTTCACCGCACCCGAGGCCGCCTACACCCGCTCGCTGATCGCGGCGGCCTTCGAGATCGCGGCGATCGAGCCCGAGGCACTCGCCAGCTGAGCGAAAGGGAGGCGTGTTCTC
>SLRI01000567.1 GCA_007131045.1 Rhodospirillales bacterium | reverse complement strand
TCGGCCTTCAGGACCCCTCGCTTGGCCAGGAAGGTGCGGATGTTGCGGATCGCCTGGCGCAGCCGGTGCTTGTTCTCGACCAGGGCGAGGCGAACGTGGCCGTCGCCGTACTCGCCGAAGCCGATCCCGGGCGAGACCGCGACATCGGCCTCCTCGAGCAGCAGCTTGGCGAAGGCGAGCGAGCCCATCTCGCGGCACGCCTCGGGCAGCGGCGCCCAGGCGAACATGGTGGCGGTGGGCCGTGGCACGGGCCAGCCGGCCTTGGCCAGCCCGTCGATCAGGATGTCGCGGCGCTCGCGGTAGAGCACGCGCGCCTCGGCGACACAGTCCTGCGGCCCGTTCAGCGCTGCGGTAGCCGCGACCTGGATCGGGGTGAAGGCACCGTAGTCGAGATACGACTTGATCCGGGTCAGGGCCGCGATCAGCGCCCGGTTGCCGGCGGCGAAGCCGATCCGCCAGCCGGGCATCGAATAGGTCTTGGAGAGCGAGGAGAACTCGACCGCCACGTCGAACGCACCCTCGACCTCGAGGATCGAGGGCGGCGGGGTGTCGAAATAAATCTCGGCGTAGGCGATGTCTGAGAGGATGTACATGCCGCGCGACTTGGCCAGCGCCACCGCCTCGCGGTAGAAATCGCGATCGACCTGGAGAGCTGTAGGGTTGGACGGGAAATTGAGGATCATCGCCGTGGGTGCGGGCACCGAATGCTCGGCCGACCGGGCCAGGTCGCGGATCAGGTCGCGCCCCGGCGACAGCTCGACATGGCGGATCGCGGCGCCGGCGATGATGAAGCCATAAGGGTGGATCGGGTAGGACGGGTTGGGGGTGAGGATGGTGTCACCCGGGGCGGTGATCGCCTGGGCGAGATTGGCCAGCCCTTCCTTCGAGCCCAGGGTCACGCAGACCTCGTTCTCGGGATCGAGCCGCACGTCGAAGCGCCGCTGGTAGTAGCCGGCGAGTGCCCTTCTCAGCCCCGGGATGCCGCGGCTGGTCGAGTAGCGGTGCGTCCGCCCGTCCTTCACGGTCTCGACCAGCTTGTCGACGATGTGCCGCGGCGTCGGCTGGTCCGGGTTGCCCATGCCGAGATCGATGATGTCGCGCCCGGCGGCGCGCGCCTTCGCCTTCATCGCGTTGACCTCGGCGAAGACGTAGGGCGGCAGGCGACGGATGCGGTGGAACTCGCTCTTGCTCATGGCCGTGAGCCCTTTTCGGGCATGATCGTGAAAATCCGGTAGAGCCGCAGGCTCTCAGACGTCGGGCTCGTATACGACGACCACGTCGTTCTCGCCACCCATCTCGATCGCGATCCGCTCGGGCGAGACGCCCGCGCTGACCAGCAGGGCCGCCACCCGCCGGGCGCGCTCCATGGCAAGGCCGGCCCGGGCCCCGCCACCGCTGACGACGATGGTCAAGCCGTCGCCGCTCAGTGCCTGGGCGAGGCCGCGCACCTGCGCCTGCGCCGACTCGGCGAGATCGACCGTGTTCGGGTCGAACAGCACGGCCAGCGGCAGGTCGGCCGGCATCGACGCGACGGGTGCCGGCTCGTGCTCGTCGGGCTCTAGCGCCGGCTCGGCCGCCGAGGCCATCTCTAGCTCCGGCGCCGGCTCGGGGGCCATTGGCGCTTCGGGCACGACCGCTACCGGCTCCGGCTCGACGACCGGGGACGGCTCGACCGCCACCGGCTCGAGCGGGAGCGGCTCGACCGCGGGCTCCACCGGCACCGCCGGCGGCGGGGGGGTGGGGCGGGCCTCGGCGCTCGCCGGCGGTCGGCGCTCCAGGCGATCGAGAAAGTCGCCGAGCGAGCCGTCGTCGGAATCCCGGGCCAGCGCCTCCTCGACGTAGGCCAACGCCAGGTCGGCCTCGGGATCGGCCGCCGGCGCCGGCTCTCGGACCGGCAGCGGCGGCAGCGGCGGCGCGGTATCCGGCTCGACCGGGCGGTCCAGATCCTGGCGCAGCGTGTCGCCGGCATAGCGCGCATTGGCGCGATCGGCGACCAGCCCCACGGCGATCTCGCGCCGCTGCTCGAGGGTATAGGTGAGCTGCGGCCGGGCCGGCACCGAAGCGAGGCTGGGATAGGGGGCATCGGCGATCGCCGGATCGTCGATGGCCGCCGGACGCGGTGGAATGTTCTCGACGATCTCGCCACACGCCGCCAGCAGCAGTGCGGCCAGCGGCAAACAGCAGGCCACCCGGCTCGTTCGGCTGATCGACATCGCTCGAGACACCCCCATGTGTATTTTGTCACGCAAGCAGCAGTTGGCGCCAGGAGGCAGTTCCGCTACATCCCAGGCTGCGATGGCGTGGCATCCGTGCCGAGAACGCCAGCCGTGCCGAGAACGCCGGCGACGACACCACCACGGCGGTATCGCGACGATCGGCAAGAGCCTGCCGGAAACGGGCGCGACCAGGTCAAGATAGGGTATCTCCGAATGGCGAAGCAACAGCAAGCAGATCAGACGACGACCGAGGCGAACGCCAGTCCGGAAGAGATCGCCCAGATCATGAGCGAGATCGCCGAGCGCAGCCGCGGCATCGTCGAGGAGTTCCTGCAGCGCCAGGGGTCCGGCGAGGGGCACAACTCCGCGTCCGCCAATATCGGCCAGACCTTCTTCGAGCTGACCCAGCGGATGATGACCAACCCCAACGCCATCATGGAGGCGCAGTTCGGGCTCTGGCAGGACTACATGCGGCTCTGGCAGTCCACCGCACAGAAGATGATGGGCCAGGAGCCGGAGCCGGTGATCGCGCCGGAGAAGGGCGACCGCCGCTTTCGTGATGCCGCCTGGAACGACAACGTCCTCTTCGACTTCATCAAGCAGTCCTACCTGCTCTCGTCGCGCTACGTGCTCGATACCGCGAGCCGCGACCACGGCATGGACCCCAAGGAGCAGCAGAAGGTCGAGTTCTACACCCGTCAGTTCGTGGACGCGCTGGCGCCTTCGAACTTCGTCATGACCAACCCCGAGGTGCTCAGGGCCACCCTCGACAGCCGCGGCGAGAACCTGTTGCGCGGCCTCAACAACATGCTCGAGGACCTCGACCGCGGCAAGGGTCGCCTCTCGATCCGCATGACCGACATGGACGCCTTCGAGGTCGGCAAGAACATCGCGACCGCGCCCGGCAAGGTCGTCTACCAGAACGACCTGATGCAGCTGATCCAGTACAATCCTACCACCGAGACGGTGCACAAGCGCCCGCTGGTGATCATCCCGCCCTGGATCAACAAGTTCTACATCCTGGATCTGCAGCCGAAGAACAGCTTCATCCGCTTCGCGGTCGACCAGGGCTTCACCGTCTTCGTCCTCTCCTGGGTCAACCCGGACGAGGAGCTCAGCCACAAGACCTTCGAGAGCTACATGCTCGAAGGCCCCTTGGCGGCGCTCGACGCGATCGAGCAGGCGACCGGGCAAAAGGACGTGACCGCGATCGGCTACTGCCTCGGCGGCACGCTGCTCTCGGCGACACTCTCCTATATGGCGACCAAGAAGGACAACCGGATCAAGGCCGCGACCCTGTTCACCACACTCCTCGATTTCAGCGATCCGGGCGAGCTCGGTGTGTTCATCGACGAGGAGCAGCTCGCCGCCATCGAGGACAAGATGGCCAAGCGCGGCTTTCTCGACGGGGCGGAGATGGCCGGCACCTTCAACATGCTCAGGGCCAACGACCTGATCTGGTCGTTCGTCGTGAACAACTATCTCCTCGGCAAGGAGCCGTTCCCGTTCGACCTGCTCTACTGGAACAGCGACAGCACCCGGATGCCGGCGGCGATGCACAACTTCTACCTGCGCCGCTTCTACCACGAGAACCTGCTGGTCGAGCCGGGCGGTGTCGAGCTCGGCGGGGTGCCGATCGACCTCCGGCGCATCCGCCTGCCGGTCTACTGGGTTTCGACCAAGGAAGACCACATCGCGCCTTGGAAGGCGACCTACCAAGCGACCCAGCTGTTCAAGGGCCAGAAGAAGTTCGTGCTGGCGGGCTCCGGCCACATCGCCGGCGTCATCAATCCCCCGCAATCCGGCAAGTACGGCTACTGGCTCAACGACGAGCTGCCGCCGAGCCCCGACGACTGGCTGGCCAAGGCCGAGCATCACGAGGGCTCGTGGTGGGAGGACTGGTCGGCCTGGAACGCCGCCAAGTCCGGCCCTGGTGACCGTGTCCCGGCCCGCCAGCCGGGCGACGGGGCGCTCGAGGTCATCGAGGACGCGCCGGGCAGCTACGTCACCGTCAAGGCCGCCTGAGGGCCGCCTGAAGGCCACGTGAAGGTTGGCGTTCAGCCGAGCTGCAGCTCCAGCAGGCGCAGCGGCGCGCTGCCGCGATTGGCCAGGCGGTGCGCGGCACCGGTTTCGGCAGCGATGCCGGCGCCGGCGGTGATGTCTTTCGCCCCGTCATCAGCGGCGCCGAGCTCCAGCGTGCCATCGACGACCGTCCAGCTGACGCCGGCGCAAGCCTCGGCCTCGAGCTCGACCACCGCACCCGGATCGATCAGCCGCTCGCGCAGCGCATAGCCCGGCCGTTCGACCAGGCGGGTGAGCACGCCCCAGGACATCGGCTCGTGGCGATGCCGGATCGCCTCCGCCCGGCCCTCGGCGACGAGCCCGCCGACCAGCAGCTTGACCGCCTCGGAATCCTCGCGCCTGGCGACCATCACCGCATCCGCGGTCTCGATCACCGCGAGGTCGTCGACCCCGGCCAGCGCCACGAGCCGACTCTCGGCGCGCACCAGGTTGCCGCGGCCGCCGACCACCCGGGCATCGCCGCCGAGCGCGTTGCCGGCAGCGTCCCGGTCCTCGATCTCCCAGATCGCGTGCCAGGATCCGACATCCGACCAGCCGGGCGCGCAGGGCACCACCGCGACCTTCGACGAGCGCTCCATCACCGCCTTGTCGATCGGCTCGGCCGGCACCACCGCGAACGCATCGGGATCGAGCACCGTGGTGCCGGCAGCGATCGGCCCCATGGCAGCGCGCACCGCTCTCAGGATCGCCGGGGCATGGGCCTGCATTTCGTCGAGAATCGTCGACGCCCGCAACAGGAACATGCCGCTGTTCCAGGCGTAGCCGCCATCCGCCAGCATCGCTTCGGCCCTGTCCAGGGCCGGCTTTTCGACGAAGGACGCAGCCTCGAGCACGCCTGGTGCCGCGGCCAGCGGCGCGCCGGCTCGGATGTAGCCGTAGCCGGTCTCCGCCCGGGTGGGGGTGATGCCGAAGGTGACCAGCCGGCCGGCCCGGGCGGCCACCGCACCGCTCGCGACTGCCGCATAGAGCGGTTGCGGGGCGGTGACCAGATGGTCGGAGGGGCAGACCCACAAGAGCGTCTCTGGGCCCCAGACCTCGGCGACGTAGAGGGCGGCCAGGGCCACGGCGGCTGCCGTATTGCGCGCCTCGGGCTCGAGGACGAGATGGCGGGCGAGGCCCGGTGCCAGGCTCTCGAGCTGGCGCCGCACCAGGGCCGCCTGACCGGCGGCGGCCACGGTCAAGAGGCGCCCTTGCGGGGCCAGCGCGGTGATCCGCTGCGCCGTCGTCTGCAGGAGCGAGTGCGCGCCGAAGAGATCGACCAGATGCTTGGGCAGGCGCGCCCGGCTCGCCGGCCAGAGGCGGGTGCCCGAGCCGCCGGCGAGGATGACCGGCACCAGATCGGCGATGGGCTCGGGTGACAAGGCGGCACTCCCGGTGTTGCGGTGGCGGTATTGCGGTGGAGAAAAAGGAACCGGCCGCTGCTTACCACGCACGAGGCCCGACGCAACCCGTCGGAGACGAGGCCAAAAGGCACGCGAGGCGGGGGAAAATCGCTCCTGCGTTAACTGTTCCGACATTTTTTCGGGATAGCCTGCAGCGCATGGGGACGAGGTAGTCGATACGGGAAGATGCGATGGACGAGGCGACAGCGGTGAATGCCAGCCGGTTGGCGGAACAGGCGCTGATGGCGATGCAGGCCCGGGGCATCCCCCCGACGCCGGAGAATTTCGCCGTCTGGTATCTGCACCAGAGTGGCGGCAACCCGGCGCTCGGCCGCGCCATCGCCGCCTTCGACAAGAGCCCTGAGGGCTTCACCGCCGAGCGCTCGGCCGAGCTCAATCGCGCGTACTGCCGGACCATCGACCACAGCCGGCACATCCAGCAGGTCAGCGAGCGGTTCAACGGCCTGGTCGAGGAGGTGACGGCCAAGCTCGGGATCGCGACCTCACAGACCCGCGACTACAGCGAGCGGCTGTCCTCGCTCGGCAGCGGCATCAGCTCGGTGATCGACCCGAGCCAGCTCGTGACCCTGGTCCGCGAGCTCGAGAACCAGACCGAGCTGATGCGCCAGCGCGCCTCGAAGCTCGAGGTCGAGCTCGAGCAAAACAACCGCGAGATCAACGATCTGAAGGACGACCTGGCGAATGCGCGGCGGGCGGCGAGCACCGATCCGTTGACCGGCCTCGGCAATCGCAAGCTGTTCGACGACGTCTTCGCCGACGAGGCCGAGACGGCGCTGGCCTCGGGCACCCCGTTGTCGCTCCTGGTCACCGACATCGACCACTTCAAGCTTTTCAACGACACCCACGGCCACCAGATCGGCGACGCCGTGTTAAAGCTCGTCGCCGAACGCCTCAAGCGCTCGGTCAAGGGCCGCGACACCGTCGCCCGCTACGGCGGCGAGGAGTTCGTCGTGGTCTTGCCGCAAACCGACGAGGCGGCCGCCGTCAGGCTGGCCGAGCAGTTGCGCGCCGAGATCGCGAAGAGCCGCCTCGTGGTGCGCAACCGCGGCCAGGACCTCGGCAAGGTGACCATCTCGATCGGCGTCGCCGAGCTCGAACGTGGCGAGGACCCGGAGAGCTGCTTCAAGCGTGCCGACGACGCGCTCTACGGCGCCAAGCAAGCCGGCCGCAACAGGGTGATGAGTGCCGGCTCGATGGGCGCCGGCTCGATGGTCCAGAGTCTGCCGGCCGAGACGGCTCCTGCCAGGGTTCGGGAGACGGCCGCCGAAAGCGCCGCCGTCTGAGCCGGACAAAAAGCTGCGCCCGGGTCAGTCGATCGACATCGCCAAAATCTGCGAGAGCTGGCAGAGCGGCTTGCCGGTCTCGGTCTGCCAGGCGTTGAAGGCCGTCTGCAGTGCGGCGCGATCGGCGCTGCTCTTGGCAGCGCCCGCCGGCACCTCCCAGTGGCGCAAGGCGCGCAGCACGGCTTCGGTCGGCACCGCCGTGTCCTTGCCCATCATGCGCAAAAAGGTGGGTGCGGAGTTGCCGCCGAGCTGCTTCATCCGCCGGGCCAGATAGGTCCAGAGCCCGGTGATGTCGGCCACCGGCCACTGGGCGACGAAGCGGCCGAAGCTGCCGTGCTCCGCCGCGATCGCCACCATCTCGGCCGCGTTGTGACGGGTGGCCGAGAGCTTGCCCATGTGGCGGATCAGGTCGCGATTGCCGAGCATCGCCTCCAGGGTCTCGTCGTAGAGAGCGGCCACGGCCCCGGGATCGAAGCCCGCGAACGCCGCCTCGAAGGCCGGCCACTTGCGCTCGACCAGTTCGTGCTTCAGGCCGGCCTGGAAGATCCGCCGCGTCATCGTCGAAAGATAGCGGTCGTCGGGAATGGCCTCGAGCTCGGCCGAACTCCTGGGCTTGGTCAGCCGGGCCGCGACGGCGGCACTGCCGTGGCGCAGGAGGGCCGCCTCCTCGATCAACTGGAAGGTGACCGGGCGCATCTCACATGGCACTCGCAGCTCTGGTTCTCACCATCGAGCCCCTTCGCGGTCGGGGCGCTCCGCCAGCGGGCTCACCGGGTTCACGCGCGTGCGAGCAACCTAGCCGCATGCTCGACCGCCGCCAATGCCTGCTCGCCACGTCGCTCGCCCCCGGCCACGTCGAGGCCGCGCACTGGGCTTCGGCGCTCGGTCGGGTCTTGCACTGCCTCACCGCTGCCGTCGGCGCGCAGCCGGGCCGGGCGCCCCCGTGGCGTTCCTGCTGCACGGCCACGGCTGCGGCGAGCGGCACCGGCTGCGCGCCGGCGGCGCGCGAGAGACGGCGCAGCGCCTGGTCGGGACGGGCGCCCTGCCGCCCTTGCACCTCGCCCTCGCCACGTCCAACGTCGGCAACAGCGGGTATGGCGACGGCCCGGCGCCATACCCGCTGTTGCCGACCGCTCTGATGGAGGCGTTCACGCCCGCGTTCGAGCGGCGGCTTCGGCACCTTGCATCCGGGCCTTCGGCAGCCGCCGCGCGAGCGCGTTCTCGAGCACTCGGCCTTCTTCACGCTGGAGAGCTGCTTTTCCGAAGGGCGCGCAACCCGTTCTCGGATTGGCGCCAGCGCTCGATCCCGGGCCGAAGAAATGCCTGGAAAGCTGTCTTTGACAGGCTCTGAGCGAGAGCCGCCTCACTCGTCCCACTCGGGGGCCACGGCGATGTTCACGACCCGGCCGGCGGGCGAGCCCATGGCGTGAATCCGCGCCATCTCCTCATCCGAGAGGGTGAAATCGAAGACCTGGAGGTTGGCCTCTACCCGGGCCTCGTTCGAGCTTCTGGGGATCGCGATCACGCCTTCCTGCTGAACCAGCCAGCGCAGCGCCACTTGCGTTGCCGACTTGCCGTGCGCCCGGCCGATCTCGGCCAGCGTCGGATCGTCGACCACCCGGCCCCGGGCGAGCGGGCAATAGGCGGTGAGCGCCATGCCGTGCGCCTTCAGCTTCGCCAGCACCTTGGCCTGGCCGAGAAACGGGTGGTACTCGACCTGGTTGGTCACCAGCGGCGCCGCCGACAGCCGTACCGCCTCGTCGATCAGCGTCGTGGTGAAGTTGCTGACCCCGATATGCCGGGTCTGCCCGGCGTCCTTGACCGCGTTGAGCGCCTCGATGGTCTCGGCCAAGGGCACGGTCTTCGACGGCCAGTGCAGGAGGAGAAGGTCGAGCTTCTCGACGCCCAGGAGCTTCAGCCGCTGGTCCGCGGCGCGGCGGAAATCGGCGGCGGCGAAGTCGTCGGGCCAGATCTTGGTGGTCAGGAACACGTCGTCCCGCGGCAGCCCGGAGGCCCTGAGCCCGGCGCCCACGGCCGCCTCGTTGCCGTACATCTGGGCGGTGTCGAGATGCCGGTAGCCGAGCTCGAGCGCATGCTCGACCAGCGGCTGGACACGGTCGTCCGGCAACGCCCAGGTGCCGAAGCCCAGGGCCGGAATGGCGGCGCCGTTGGCGTCGACCTCGTGCATGATCGTCTCCCTTTCGCGGCTTCTGCCGGCGGCGTGGCAATGGCGCCCTCGTCCTGGCGCCTCGGCCGGTCTATACCCCGCCACACGCCTCGACCCCAACCCCGGAATGACCAAATGACCGAGATCGACACCGGCCTGCGTCTAGCCGCCGCCGAAGCCGTCGCCCGTGAGGCCGGCAGCCTCGCCCGCAGCTTCTACGAAGGCCGCGACAGCCTCGAGATCGAGAGCAAGGGGGCGCAGGACCTGGTCAGCAAGGCCGACCGCGAGGTCGAGACCCTGATCCGCGACCGGCTCTCCAGCCTCTTTCCCGACGACGGCTTCGTCGGCGAGGAGCACGCCCACGCCCTGGTCGATCCGGCCATCGGCGGCCACTGGGTGATCGACCCGATCGACGGCACCTGGTGCTTTCTCAACGGCATCGGCGCCTGGTGCGTCAGCCTGGCCTACGAGCGCGCCGGGCGGATCGAGGTGGGGGTGATCTACGACCCGATGGCCGGCGAGCTTTTCGCCGCGGCCAGGGGCCTGGGGGCGCGGCTCAACGGCCGCAAGATCCGGGTCTCCCCCTCGACCTCGCTCGACAACGGCACGGTCAGCCTCGGCTACTCGCTGCGCTGCCCGCACCAGGAGATGCTGCCGCTGTTCGAGAAGCTCCTCGCATCCGGCGGCATGTACCACCGCCACGGCTCGGGTGCCCTTGGCCTCGCCTGGACCGCCGCCGGCCGGCTGATCGGCTACCTCGAGCCGCACATGAACAGCTGGGACTGCCTCGCCGGCATCCTGTTGATCGAGGAGGCCGGCGGCTTCGCCAACGACGTGCTGGCGAACAACGGCCTCCTCGACGGCAGCCGCATCATCGCCGGCCCAAAACCGCTGAAGGCCGAGCTCGAGCGCCTGACCAGCCACTGGTCCTGATCCAGATCCCTGATCCAGATCAAGGTGCCGGAGCCGCCGATGTGGTGCATCTCGAGCGAACCGAACGGGGACCCCTGCCGATGACCAGCTATCTCGAGCTCGAAAAGAAGTACCAGGCGCAGAGCAAGGCGCTGCACAAGGACGGCGGTGCGGCGATGGCCGCCTTCCGCGACCTGGTGAAGGCGGCAGGATCCGACAGCGCGTTGAGCCACAAGCAGAAGGAGCTGATCGCCCTTGCGATCTCCATCGCCGTGCGCTGCGAAGGCTGCATCGTCTTTCACAGCCGCGCCTGCCTGCGGCTCGGTGCCAGTCGCGCCGAGATCCTCGACATGCTCAGCGTCGCGGTCGAGATGGGCGGCGGCCCGTCGGCCATCTACGGTGCCCAGGCGCTCGCCTGCTGGGACGAGATGGCAGCAGCCCAGCGCTGAACCGACGGACAGCGCCGCCGCATCACGCCGCATCCGGCCGGGCGTTCAACCGGCATCACGCTGCAGCGGCTCGGCCGGCTCGCACGTCGGGTGCAAATAGCTCGGATCGTAGGCCGCGAGCTCGACCAGCCGATCGCGGTCATCGAACGACACGAAGCCGTGGCGGAAGGTGAGACAGCGCATCTCGCGCAGCTGCCGCAGTGTTCGACTGATATGGACGCTGGTCAGGCCGAGCGTGTCCGCGATGTCCGCCTGCGTCAGTGGGCAGCGGAAGCCGGCCTCGTCGGCCCGGCCGATCAGCCGCAGCCGCTCGCCGAGCTCCAAGAGCAGATGCGCCACTCGGACGAGGGCGCTGCGCCGACCGACGCTGACCAGGTGCTGCTGGACGACCGCCTCGTGCATCCCCGTCGACCAGCCGAAGGCGGCGGCGAGCGGCTCGCCCGCATGCGTGATCTCCTCCAGGACCGCACCGTCGAGGTCGCTGATCATACATTCGGTGAGCGTCGCGACGAGCGTGCCGGCACTCGGCGGCGGGCCGGCGGGCCAGCCGAGCAGATCGCCGGGCAAGTGGAAGTCGATGATCTGCCGGCCACCATCGGGCAGCATGTTGTACGATACGGCCCAGCCATTGGCGATCAGCAACGGCACCATCCCGCCGCCGCCATCGCCGGCGTTCCGCGTGGCGTGCTCCTGCAGCGTCGTCTTCGCCGGCACCAGGCGATGGCGCGTATCCAGCCTGGCGAGCCGCTCGACCGCCCGGCGCGACAGCGGACCCATGATCTCGAGCTTGCGCCGCAGCGCTGTCATGCCGAGCGAGCTAGCAACGGTGCGCTCGGCGGCGAACACTTCGTCCAACGCCAAGCCGTCGAGCAGCAGCTCGCGGCTCTCGAGCGAGGCGCGAGCGGCACGCGACGGCCGCCCTTCGGACGACACCGAAAGCGCCACCGAAGCGCCGGTGATGCCGATGATCGCACCGCACGAATCACGCAGCGGCTCGAGATGCAGATCGAAGGTGGCGCGACCTTCGGGTCCCGCAGCCGTGACCTCGCGGCGGGCCGCCCTGCCGGTTTCCAGCACCGTTCGCTTCAGCCGTTCCAGCGGGGCGGCGAGCGACGCCTCCATCAGCTCGGCGTCGGTCCTGCCGAGCAGCGCGCTCGATGCATGGCCGAGCCATGGATTGTGGCACCATGTATAACGCAGCTCCAGATCCTGCTGGAACAGCGTGATCGCGGTGTCGCCCAAGGCCGCCTCGAATCGATCGCGATCCGCCTCCAGCGCCTGCTCGCGCTGCATCTGCTCGGTGACGTCGAGTATCACCCCGACGCTGCGCCGCGCCGTGCCGTCGCCAGCGCGGAAGATCGCGACGCGCGCCTCGAGCCAGACGATGCTGCCGTCACCGCTAACGACCCGAAACCGCACGCGAAAAGCGCCGCGCGCCGGATCGGCGAACGCCGCCGCTGCCGCCGCCTCGACCCGCGCGCGATCATCCGGGTGATAGTGCTCGCGTATCGAGGCGATGGTCGCTGCCCGGCCGTCGGCGAGGCCGAACAACCGCCTGAGCCAGCGGGAAAGGTGGACGACGCCACTCGGCAGATCGGCTTGCCAGCCGCTGACCCCGGCATCGGCGAGGCCGGCCGCGAGCGGCTCGTCTTCCTCGAGCGTCTGCTCGACCAGGTCGACTGTCGCCGCGGGTGCGCAGGCCGCCTCGTCGAGTTGCTCACTGCCGGTAGGAATTATTGCCATAGATTAACCCCGATTAATTTATCGCAACAGGGCGACAGCCCCCACGTGATATGCGCTCGGGTAGGTTTGGCTGTCAATCTAATCTGTCGAGTATGTTTCGATGATCGACACAACCCCTCGACTTGTTCGCCTCATCATTGAAGAGCGCCGAACGGGCCCGCCGCGACAGCAGCCGGTACTGCCGGATACTGTGCGGCACCAAGGCCTGACCTCCG
>SLRI01000181.1 GCA_007131045.1 Rhodospirillales bacterium | reverse complement strand
CCGAGACGCCGCCCTTGAGCAGGGTGTTGGCGTCGGTCTCGGCGAAGATTCCGCATTTCGAGCTGATCTTGTGCAGGCTGAGCCCGGCATAGCCCATGCCGGCCAGTTGCTCCGGCGGGATTTGCAGCTTGCGGGCGGTCTTCTCGATGAAGGTGCCGGTGCCGCCGCTGCAGGCCGACTGCATGTAGACCTGCTTGCTCTTGCCGCCGGCAGTCGGGGTGAAGAAGATGGTCTTCATGTCCTCGCCGCCGATCTCGGAGACGAAGTGCACCTCGGGGTGCAGCTTTTCGACGGCGGCCGCGACCGCGACCACCTCCTGGACCACCTTGCCGCCGACCATGGGGGCGATCAGGCCCGAGCCCGAGCCGGTGAAGAAGACGAGGTCGCGCTCGGGCTCGAGGCCGCATTCGGCCTCGATCCGGGCGAGGAAGTCACGCACCTTCTCGGCCTGACGCGTGCCGTGCCGCTGATAGTCGCGCCAGACGACGTCCTGGCCTTCGACCGCCACCGCTTTGACCGTGGTGGAGCCGACATCCATGCCGACGATCTTCATGCCGCTGCCCTCCCGGCCTCGAGTTCCGGCATCCCGGGTGTGGCTTCCGGCATCGCCAGGCGCTTGCCGGCCAGATGCAAGAGCGTGTTGGCGGCCGCTCCGGCGGCGCCGCAATGGGGCAGATCGTAGGTGGCGCGGTTCATCCGGGGTCGTTCGTTCAAAAGCGGCCGGGCCTCCTCGGGGGTCAGGCCCGAGACCTCCATGGCGCTGACGTATTCGCGGACCGCGCGTTTCTTCGCCTCGGTCAGGATCATCTGGCAGCGCGAGAGCGCGTGCGCCTCGCCGTCGCCCTTCACCTCGATCGGCGCGTAGAGCAGGTCCGGGTGGTCACCGATGACCCCGGCCATCGCGCCCACGCTCATGGTGTTGGGCATGCAGCCATAGGGCGAGAGCTCGCAGATCATGTGCGCCTTGCGATGCTTCTTGGACCAGAGCGCCTTGCCGATCAGCATATCGCCCTCGCCACCGGACAGCCGGTGGTCGAAATAGGGGGCGGCGAGCCGGCGCAGCTCGTACTGGTCCGGCATGGCGTGCGGGATGTTGCCGAGTGCTGCGCGCAGCCTGTCGTACTGCCAGCGGTAGAGCCGCTGCACGGTACGCAGGCCAGCGACCTTGGCCCGAGCCGTGCGGTCGACGCCGACGTAGTTCTCGATTTCCTGGACCTGAAAGCGGATCAGGTAGTCGAGCCAGACGGCGATCGGCGCCGGCATGACCTCGGCACCCTCGCCTTCCAGCCAGGCGTGGATGTTGTAGTTCGGGTCGCCCTCGACGGTCTGCAGGTAGAACTCGCCGGTGATCTTCACCACGGGCTTGACCTGGAGGCGGTCGACCTCGATCGCCTCGAACTTGGCGAAGACTTCTCGCAAGGCTCTGGTGAAGTAGCCGGTGAGGAAATGCCAGCCCAGGACCTGCCATTTCTGCCGCCGCAACGGCCGGCGGCGGAAGACCTCGCAGAGCAGCTCGACGCTTTCCCGCACCGCGGCGTCGGTGGCGCCGGGCTCGACCTCGTAGGGCCGCGTCCGGTATTCCAGGCTCTGCAGCACATCGGCCACCAGCATCGCCCAGACGACGCCGAGCGTGAGCTGCATGTCGATCCGCAGCCCGCCGCCCTCGCTCTCACCCTGGTCGGGATTGGCCTGGTCCAGGAGGAAGAGGCGGAAGGCCTCGAGGCCGACGTTGCGCAGCGCCAGCTCGTAGCTCTGGTGATACTGGCCGAAGCGGCAGGCGCCGCAGGCGCCGGCGGTGACGTAGACGTACTTGTCGCGCACCGCCTCCGCCCCCTGCCGCTCGACCTCGCCCTTGAGGAAGTTGGCGAGATTGCCCGTGGTGAAGCTGGTGGGACAGCATTGGCCGATGTCCGCGAGCTCCCGGCCCATGGACAGATCCGCCTTGGTGGCGGCCGGCAGTGGGCGGGCGCGGTACCCGAGGTTTTCCAATACTGCCTGGATCATGCTTTCGGCGCGCCAATGCAGGCCACCGAACAGGAGTTCGACGCGATCGACTTCCGATTCGAGGAAAGGTGCGGGCTTGTAGGCGCGATAATGAAGGTCGGCGACCGAGGCCATCAGGTTCTCCCTGCCATGGTGTGTCCTGAACCCTGCTGACATGCGCCACCTGATCTTCGCGGGATCGACGTCGCATACCAGGAACGCCAACGTTTGAATGGCGCTTCGGTTCCCGCAGAACATTTCGAATGCCAGTGACGCGGGTGGGATATTCGTCCGAACGTCGGCTCGCCGATGACCAGGAGGTGCAGGCGGGCCGGGATTTGGAGGTTGGGTCGGGCGGTGACGCGGGCGGCGGCATCGTGGTGGAAAAGGAAACGGGGGGCAGTGCCTCCCCGTCTCTCGGTCACGGGTGCCGCGCCCCGCGCTCAGGGCTCGAAGCGGAAGTCCTCGCCGATCTGCTCCTCCTCGGGAATTTCCGGGAGGTCGTCGAACAGCTCGGGGTGCTCGTCCATCACCCGGAGGATGTAGGTGGGGTCGATGTGCTCGTTGACGTCGAACGTGCCGTCGATGAAGCCCAGCCGATGCAGCGTGTCCACGGCGGTGTGCAGGGCCGCGTAGTTGATCGCCGAGAGCCTTCGGTCGGCCTGCTGGATGTTGTACTGCATGGCCTCCTCGGCGACCGCGGGGTCGAGCCCCGGGATCCACCGTGTTGCGACCTGGGCCGCCTGGTCCGGGTTCTCGCGCATCCACTGGTCGGCCTCCGAGAGTGCCGCGAGGAACGGCTCGATCACCTCGCCGTTCTCGGCGACCCAGTCCCGAAGCGCCACGTTGAAGCCCAGATACGAGATGACGTCGCCGCCGCGGATCACCTGGAAGGCGCCGGGCACGTCCTTCAAGGCCACGATCGGCCAGGGGTCCCAGGACGAGAACGCGTCGATCCCGCCGGCCAGGAGTGCCACGGTCATGTCGGGCGGCGGCGTGTTGACCAGGGTGACGTCGTCCGGCGTGAGGCCTTCCTGCTCCAGGAGGGCCAGGATGTAGAGGTGGTTGATGGTGCCGAACGAGGCCGCGATCTGCTTGCCCTCGAGGGTCGAGAGGTCGTCCGGATCGATGCCCGAGCCCTCGCGCGCGATCACCGCCATGGTGGTGTCGGAGCCGAGCTGTGCCGGGTTGCCGCTGTAGTTGCCCAGTGCCACGAGGTCCATGCCGCGGACCACCGCCCCGATCATCGGCACGCCGACCTGGACGATGTCGCTTTCGCCGGCCTG
>SLRI01000031.1 GCA_007131045.1 Rhodospirillales bacterium | reverse complement strand
GTGCCGGGCGAGGTCGGGCTCGATGTGGCCGGGATGCTCGAGCCCGGCGCCCTGGACGTGCTCTTCCTGGTGGGTGCGGACGAGGTCGAGGCCAAGGGCCTGGACGGCACGTTCGTTGTCTACATGGGCACCCACGGCGATCGCGGGGTGCACAGCGCCGACGTGATCCTGCCGGGTGCGGCCTATACCGAAAAGCACGCCACCTGGGTCAACACGGAAGGCCGGCCGCAGCGCGGCAAGCTCGCGGTCTTTCCGCCCGGCGACGCCAAGGAGGATTGGAAGATCCTGAGGGCCTTGTCCGAGGCGGTGGGTCGGACGGTCCCCTTGAATTCGCTGGGCGAGGTGCGCCGGCGGATGGCCGAGATCGCGGCCGATCTGGCGGATATCGACGTGGTGGTCCCGCCGCGGTTCGCCCGGTTCGGCGCGCCCGGCGAGATCGGGCCCGAGCCTTTCACCTCGCCGATCGAGAACTTCTACCTGACCAACCCGATCGCCCGTGCGTCGTCGGTGATGCGGGAATGCTCGGCGATGTTCGTCGAAAACGGCAAGACGGGGGCGACCGGAACCCATGGCTGATCTCTGGACCGGCACGATCTGGCCCGTTGCGGTCATCACCTTCTATATCCTTTTGATCGCCGTGCCGCTGATGCTGGCGATGGCCTATCTGACCTACGCCGAGCGCAAGATCATCGGGGCGATGCAGCTGCGCCAGGGGCCGATGACGGTGGGTCCCTACGGGCTCCTGCAGCCGATCGCCGACGGGGTGAAGCTGTTCTTCAAGGAGACGGTGATCCCGACGGGCGCGAACAAGATCGTGTTCGTCATGGCGCCGATGGTGACCTTCGTCCTGGCATTGGTCGGTTGGGCGGTGATCCCGTTCGGCCCCGGGCTGGTGCTGGCCGACATCAATGTCGGCATCCTCTATCTCTTGGCGATCAGCTCGCTCGGGGTGTACGGCATCATCATGGCGGGTTGGGCGTCGAACTCGCGCTACGCCTTTCTCGGAGCCCTGCGCTCCGCGGCACAGATGATCTCTTACGAGATCGCCATCGGCCTGATCATCATCAACGTGCTGATCACCGCGGGCTCGCTCAATCTTTCCCAGATCGTGCTGGCCCAGGCGGGCATGTGGTACATCATCCCGCACTTCCCGATGTTCATGATCTTCATGGTGGCCATCCTCGCCGAGACCAATCGCCACCCGTTCGACCTGCCGGAGGACGAGGCGACCCTGGTCACCGGCTACAATGTCGAATACTCGTCGATGACGTTCGCCTTGTTCTTCCTCGGCGAATACATGAACATGATTTTGATGAGCGCGATCGCGGTCATCCTCTTTCTCGGCGGTTGGCTGCCGCCCTTCAACATTTTCCCGTTCACGCTGATCCCGGGGCCGATCTGGTTCATTCTCAAGGTCTGTCTCGTCCTCTTCTGCTTCATCTGGGCGCGGGCAACCTTGCCGCGGTATCGGTATGACCAGTTGATGCGGCTGGGCTGGAAGATCCTGTTGCCGTTCTCGCTGCTCTGGGTCGTGTTGACCTCGGGCTTCCTCGTCTATTTCGACATGCTGCCGCGCTAGGAGAACCACGCATGATTGCGCTCGACCGTGTCGCCCGCAGCTTTCTCTGGCAGGAGCTGATCACCGGCTTCGGCTTGACCCTGAAATACATGTTCAAGCGGAAGGTGACGCTCAACTATCCCTTCGAGAAGGGCCCGTTGAGCCCGCGCTTCAGAGGCGAGCACGCGCTCCGGCGCTACCCCAACGGCGAGGAGCGCTGCATCGCCTGCAAGCTCTGCGAGGCGGTCTGCCCGGCCCAGGCGATCACCATCGAGAGCGAGCCGCGCCCCGACGGCAGCCGGCGGACCACTCGCTACGACATCGACATGACCAAGTGCATCTACTGCGGCTTTTGCGAGGAGGCCTGCCCGGTCGATGCGATCGTCGAGGGGCCGAATTTCGAATTTGCCGCAGAGACCCGCGAAGAACTGTTTTATAACAAGGAGAAGCTGCTCGCGAACGGCGACCGCTGGGAGCGCGAGATCGCCCAGAACCTTGCGGCCGACGCGCCCTACCGTTAATCCATCCCTGGCCGCGTGAAATAGGCGGTCGGGAACGTCCTGCGTCGGGGGAGACCGGCGCCGGGAGCCGAGACAAGAAGCGCCGCCGCCGTCGGATCAGAGCTCATGACCCCACATTTGCTGCTTTTCTACCTCTTCGCCACGGTCGCCGTGGCGGCAGCCGTCATGGTCGTCTCGGCACGCAATCCCGTCCATTCCGTACTTTTCTTGATCCTCACCTTCTTCAACGCCGCAGCACTGTTCATCCTGATCGGCGCCGAGTTTCTGGCGTTGGTGCTGGTCGTCGTCTATGTCGGCGCGGTTGCCGTTCTCTTCATGTTCGTGGTGATGATGCTGAACGTCAATTTCGTCCGGATGCGGCAGGGCTTCATGCAGTATCTGCCGGTCGGCGGGCTGATCGGCGTCATCCTGCTGGTCGAGTTGATCCTGGTCGCCGGCACCTGGGCCGTGGCGGATACGCCGCGGGCGATCGAGCCGCGCCCGATGGTGGCCGGGCTGACCAACACCGAGGCCTTGGGCAACGTCTTCTACACCGAATATTTCTACATCTTTCAGGCGGCGGGGCTGATCCTCCTGGTCGCCATCATCGGCGCGATCACCCTGACGCTCCGTGACCGGGGCAATATCCGCCGCCAGGACATCGGCGAGCAGGTCCATCGCGACCGGGCAACCGCGGTCGAGCTCAAGAAGGTCAAGTCGAGGGCGGGCATCTGATGGTCGTACCCCTTAGCCATTACCTGACGCTGGCGGCGATTCTGTTCACGATCGGCGTGTTCGGCATCTTCCTCAACCGCAAGAACGTGATCATCATCCTGATGTCGATCGAGCTGATCCTGCTCTCGGTCAACGTCAACTTCGTCGCCTTCTCCGCCTATCTGGGTGACCTGGCGGGCCAGGTCTTCGCCATGTTCATCCTGACCGTGGCCGCGGCCGAGGCCGCGATCGGCCTCGCCATCGTCGTCGTCTATTTCCGCAATCGCGGCTCGATCGAGGTCGAGGACATCAATCTGATGAAAGGCTAAGAGCCTGTCCGAGGGGTTTATGAGGCATTTCATGAGCATGGCAGTGAGCAGATGCGAGGAGTTGGTCGGCCGTCGATGCGGCGCATCGACGGCCGACCAACGACGAAGCAGGTGCCGCTGCCATGCTCACCTCCGGTCGGCCTACGATCGGCGCCGGCTTTGTCGCCGAGCTTG
>SLRI01000443.1 GCA_007131045.1 Rhodospirillales bacterium | reverse complement strand
AGCAGCCGGGTTTCCAGGGCGGCGCGCTCGCGCTCGATGCTGAGGCGTTCGCGCTGGGCGGTCTCGAGCCAGAGCTCGCTCTCGCGGGCGCCCTGGTCGAGCAGCCGGGCGCGCTGGCGTGCGAGGTTGCGCTCGCTCTCGAGGGCGGCGCGCTCGGCGTCGACCTGCTGGAATTTACGGCCGAGCCGGGCCTGCTCGCGCTCGCGCTCGTCGAGGCTGCGGCGCAGCCCGACCAGCGCCGATTCGAGGGCGTGGCGGGTGACCTCGCGGCGTTCGAGCTCGTGCAGCAGCTCGGCCTCGCGCATTTTCTGGGCGTCGAGCCGCTGCTCCATGACATAGGCGGCGATGCCGCCGAAGACGGCGACGCTGACCAGGACGTAGAGCCCGAGGGCCGCGATCAGCCGCCAGCGCGGCCGGCGGTCGGCTCCGGCCTGCAGCAGCAAAGGGAGTGGTCGTTGCACCATCGACCGGCGTGGCCTCCGCATCGGGAATTGACGATGCGGCGCATCATGCCGGACGCGAGTTGAGATTTGGTTAATGCGCTAGCCGTTGTGCTCGATGCGGCTGCCGGACCCCGGGTCGAACAAGTGGAGGTTGGCCGGCTGCAGGACCAGTGCGAGGCGGTCGCCGGTCTTGACCGGGTGGTCGCCGGCGAGGCGGACGGTGAGGGTCTGGCCGTCCTGGAGGCGGCCGTGGGCCACGGTATCGGCACCCAGAAGCTCGATCCATTCGATCTGGATGTCGAGCTCGCCGGCCCCGCCGGCCCCCTCGGTCTTGACCGTTTCGCCCAGATGCTCGGGCCGGAGCCCGACCCGGATCTTCTGGCCGGCAGCGTCGCCGAGCGGGTGGCCGAGCGGCAGCCGGGTGCCGCCGAAGGCGACCGACTTGCCGTCGCCGGCGATCTCGCCGTCGAGCAGGTTCATCGCCGGCGAGCCGATGAATTCGGCGACGAAGAGCGAGGCCGGGCGGCTGTAGACCTCGAAGGGTGCGCCGATCTGCTCGACCACGCCTTCGTTGAGGACCATCAGCCGGTCGCCGAGCGTCATGGCCTCGACCTGGTCGTGGGTGACGAAGATGCCGGTGGTCTTCAGGCGTTCCTGCAGCATGCGGATTTCGTGGCGCATCTGCACGCGCAGCTTGGCGTCGAGGTTGGAGAGCGGCTCGTCGAAGAGGAAGGCCTTGGGCTCGCGGACGATGGCCCTTCCCATGGCGACGCGCTGGCGCTGGCCGCCGGAGAGCTGGCGGGGCTTTCGGTCCAAGAGCTCCGAGAGGCCGAGGATCTTGGCGGCATTGGCGACGCGCTCCTCGATGATGGGCTTGGGCGTCTTCAGGTTCTCGAGGCCATAGGCCATGTTGCGGCGCACGGTCATGTGCGGGTAGAGGGCGTAGTTTTGAAAGACCATGGCGATGTCGCGCTGGGCCGGCTCGAGGTCGTTGACCCGCCGCTCGCCGATATGGATGTCGCCCGATGTCGCCCGCTCCAATCCTGCGATGATGCGCAGAAATGTGGACTTGCCGCAGCCGGAGGGGCCGAGAACGACCAAGAGCTCGCCGTCCTCGATCCGAACGTTGACCTTCTTCAAGACCTCGACCTCGCCGAAGTTCTTGACGATGTCGGTGACGTGGACCTCGGCCATGCTCGAGCCCTATTGAAGAGCAGGATGCGGGGGAAATGATTTCCCCCGCGCCCCCTCGAAATTCTGGTGGGGTGCGGGGAGGATCATCCTCCCCGCGTTTCTTATCGACTGCATCATTTCTCGGGCTCGATCAGGCCTTTGACGAAGAGGCGTTGCATGGTGACGACGACGACGACGGGGGGGACCAAGGCCAGGATGGAGGTGGCCATCAGCAGGTGCCAGCGGGGTTGGGCCTCGGCGGTTTCGATCATTCGTTTGATGCCCATGACGATGGTGACCATGCTTTCGTCGGTGGTGATCAGGAGGGGCCAGAGGTACTGGTTCCAGCCGTAGATGAAGAGGATGACGAAGAGCGCCGCCATGTTGGTGAGCGAGAGGGGAAGGAGGATGTCCTTGAAGAACTTGATCGGGCCGGCACCGTCCACTCTGGCGGCTTCGGTGAGTTCTTCCGGCACGGTGAGGAAGAACTGGCGGAAGAGGAAGGTGGCGGTGGCGGATGCGATCAGCGGGACGGTGAGCCCGACATAGGAATTCAAGAGGCCGAGATTGGCTGCGACCTGAAAGGTGGGGACGATGCGGACCTCGACCGGAAGCATCAGGGTGATGAAGATGGTCCAGAAGCAGAGCATCCGGAACGGGAACTTGAAGTAGACGATGGCGAAGGCGGAGAGGATCGAGATCGCGATCTTGCCGGTGGCGATGCCGACTGCCATGACCAGAGAGTTGAACATCATCATGCCCACGGGCGGGGCAGAGGCCGTGCCGTAGCCGAGGACTTGCGCGTAGTTCTCGAAGAAGCGGTCGCCCGGCAGCATCGGGATGGGCGACCGGATGATGTTGTCGAACGGGTGTGTCGAGGCGACGAAGGCGATATAGACCGGCAGCATCACCAAGAGAACGCCGAAGATCATCACGATGTGGGTGATGATGTTCAGGATCGGGCGGTTCTCGATCACTGGTACTTCACCTTGCGCTCGACGTAGCGGAACTGGAGCACGGTGAGCGTGATGACGACCATCATGAGGATCACCGATTGTGCCGCCGAGCCGCCGAAGTCGAGGCCGACGAAGCCGTCGGCGTAGACCTTGTAGACCATGATGTTGGTGGCTCTGGCCGGGCCGCCTGCGGTTACCGCGTGGATGATCGCGAAGGTATCGAAGAAGGCGTAGATGATGTTGACGACGAGCAGAAAGAAGGCGGTGGGCGAGAGCAGCGGGAAGACGATGGTCCAAAAGCGTCGGCCGGGCCCGGCGGCGTCGATCGCTGCGGCCTCGATCAATGACTTGGGGATCGCCTGCATGCCGGCGAGGAAGAAGAGGAAGTTGTAGCTGATCTGTTTCCAGACCGCGGCGATGACGACCAGCGTCATGGCCTGGGGGCCGTGCAGGTAGTGGTTCCAGGAAACGCCCATGCCGCGGAGCAGATAGGCGACGATGCCGACCGTGGGGTGGAACATGAAGAGCCAGAGCACGCCGGCGACCGCCGGGGCCACGGCGTAGGGCAGGATGATCAGGGTGTTGTAGCCCAAGGCTCCCTTGATCACCCGGTCGGCGAAGGCGGCGAGCAGCAGGGCCAGGGCCAGGGCGAAGATGGTGACCGAGACGCTGAAGACGGCGGTGACCTGGATCGAGTGCAGGT
>SLRI01000563.1 GCA_007131045.1 Rhodospirillales bacterium | reverse complement strand
GCGCTTTCGGCCCGCATCTCCTTCACGATCTTCCCGTCGCCGTCGACCACGCAGATCGCAGTCTCTTCCAGCGACACGTCCAATCCTGCATAGTACGTCATGGCTGCTCCTTTGCGATGCTTGTGGCGGCTTACACCGACCACGTTCCAACATCTCGAACGGAGCAGCCACCCCGAGGCCTGGGCCGCAACCCCAATCAGGCCATCTGTCCGAGAAGTTTGCGAGATTTTTCATCGCTTACATCGGCCGCCGGCACCGCTGCGGGCTGCGCCGTCTCCGCAGCCCCGAACGGAGAGCCGAGCGCGGCCCGATGCCGGGGCATCGGGCAAGCCATGCTGTGAAGCCGGAGCCGATCGTCAGTTGACCGGAGGTCAGCTCGGCGCCCCGCTGGCCTGTGGGGCACCTCGCGGCCCCACGAGCGAGCACCTGCTTCGTCGTTGAGCAGCCGACGATGCGCTACATCGACGGCCGACCAACTACTCGCATTTGCTCACCGCCGAGCTCATGAAATGCCTCGCAAACCTTTCGGGCGGGCTCTTAGGCAAATTTTAATGTTTGGTCGGCAGAATGAGCGTTGATGGCGAACGGATAGCAACATTACCGCCTTTTAGTAGATTTTGCTCTCTTCTTATGCTACCAGTGCGCGATAAGCGATGTCCAACCCGGTTCGAGCGAGGCTTGCCATGCGACGACAAACACTCCTGGCGCTGACCATGGCCACCGGCCTGGCGCTGCCGATCGGCTTTTCCGCCACTGCGCTCGCCGTCAACGACGAGCAGCGTGCGGTGCTCGGCGCCGCCTCGGCGATGGATTCGGCCACCATGCAGGCAGCCATTGCCACTGTGCTGAGGGAAATGGCGGAGGACCGGCCGCTCGCGGCGGTCCTCGACGAGCTCGCCGGCGCCCTGCTCGACCTCGGCCTATCCGAAGCCTACAAGGCCGAATTCGCCGTCGCTTTGGTCCAGGCGGCGCAAGAGCTGGCGTTGGCCGGCCACTTGCCGGGGGTGACCGCCGACGCTGCCGGTGAGGCCGCGGCCGAAGCCGTGCTGGTGCGCGCCCAGAACGACCCGGGCCTGGTCGCGGCCATCGTCGGCAAGGCTACGGCCATGGCCGCGGGGGACATCCCGGGCGGTCAGGGAACGGCTGTGCTCGGCGCCTTGGCTGCGGCATCGATCTCGAGTGCCATCGACCTCACGAACCGCGGTGCGCTGCAGGACGCGTTCGTGCACGCCGCGGCCGTGCAGGACGCGCTCGTGCAGGCCGACGCCTCGGCATCGACCGCCGAAAGCACTTTCAGCTCCCTGGGTCATGACGGGATGGGTCCCGGCCCGGCTCTCGGCGGCATGATCCTGGGCAATATCATGACCGGCAATCCCGCTCGTGGCGGTACTCCTTCGGCCGAGCAGGTGGGCTCCGGCGATCCGATCAGCAACAACTGACGCAGGGCGGGTCATCGCGAGCGAGCCTGGTCGGTCGGCCGAGCGGCAAATGGTTGCCACGGGTGACTCGCATGCGTGAGCCGGATGCCGGACGGAGGCGCGGCCGCCGCCTCGACCCGGTGGCCCTGCTCGCGGTCGGCCTTTTCGTGCTGCTCGCGGCTGCGGCATGGCCGGCGTTGCAGCATCGGCTGGCGGCTCTCCCGGGCAATGCCGCGATTGCGGCGATCGAGACGGGCCGGCCACTCACCGAGGCGGGCCTTACCCGGGCGCTCGAATCGCGGCGGGCGGCGCTGGCCGCGCTCGAGGACGGTCGGGCGAAGCGTGAGGTCGGCATGGTGCACCTGCGCCGGGCCCGCGACCCGGCGATCGTTTCCACCGTTCGCTGGGCGGACGTGCCGGCCGCCAGCACCGCCCTGCGCTCGGCTCTGGCCCGCGCCCCCGCCGATCATTTCGCCTGGTACCATCTGGCCATGGCAGAGGCGCTCGGGGTGCGGGCGGCGAGCGCTGCACGCGCGCTCGAGACCGCCTATGCCTTCGGCCCATACCATCCACCGATACGGGCCGCCCGAACCCGGCTGGGCCTCGCCCTCTGGGCCGAGCTCGCGCCCGAAGCCCGAGAGACGGTCCTGGCCGAACTGGCCGGCACCCGGAGCGGCCGCCGGCGCTGAAAGCGACTCTCGAAGAATGGCGCATCCGCCTTCGTCGGTGCCCTCGCCCGCATTCCTGTCGCCATTGAGGAATCTGGATAATCGGGAAACCTGATTGCGCATGAATCTCAGCCGGTTCGAGCAGGCGCCAGGGCGCGGGTGGGTTCGCACGCTGGCCCAGGTCGAGCGCGGGATGATGATGGCCGCGAGGTCGTAGCGGCGGTTGAAGCGGTACTCGAACTCGACGAAGTAGCGCGGAACTTGCATTGCGCTGAGCGAGCGGTAGGTCCTGTTGATCACGGCCTCGAGTTGCCGAGAGCGGTGTCGACCCAGCCGCGCCAGGAGGCACGCGGCTCCGATCGCGAAGCGAGCGATGGCAGGAGCCATCGCAGGGTGAAGGCGGGCGTCTTTGCGGCTCGCGGTCCCGAGCCGGTTTTGACGGTCGCGTGGCTGCATCCAGCGCCCGTGACGGCGGAAAAGCACGCGAGGCCGTCGCTGACGACGGCGCAGCCGGAGTCGAGGCTTTGCTTGGCGAAGGCCGCGATAGACGCGCTGCGGAAGGCGGCGAACGCTCCGGCGGTAAGCGCCGAGGTAGGCGTCGTCGATCACAATCCGCCCGGACAGTCGCTTCGAGCTGTCGCGCTCGAGCATGACTTGGCAGAGCTTGTGCTTGATCTTTTAGGGGGTGGTCTGCGTCACCCCGAGACGCCGACCGATTTCGATACTGGAGATTTCTGCTTCGTCTGGGTCAGATGATAGAGGACCCGAAATAAGACGCGCAGCTGCAGCTTGTTCGAGGCGAAGATCGTCCCGGTGATCGGCGAGGTCTGCACCCGGCAGACGCTGCATAGATAGAGCCCGCGCGTTTGCACGACCCTGTGTCGCGTCCCGCCGCACGCCGGACAGGCGAATCCATCCGGCCAGCGCGCCGCCCCGAGCGAGGTGGAACTGGCAACGCTGCCAGCTCGCGCCGGGGAAGACGGCCTTGCGGGCGGCCCAGATGCCGATTGGGAGGCCAGCGTGATCGTCGCTGGTGATGAAGCGCACGCCGCGGAGCCCGCGCGCCACGAGGCTGTCGAGGAAGCCGCGCCAGTCCTGAGTTTGCGGTCGTTGGGCATATTTGGTTCGGATTTGGCTGTGCCCGATCCGACAAGTCATTGAAATTGCGTGATTCCGCTTCCGATGGGAGGCCGTTTCAACGCTAAAACG
>SLRI01000672.1 GCA_007131045.1 Rhodospirillales bacterium | reverse complement strand
TTGTAGCCCAAGGCTCCCTTGATCACCCGGTCGGCGAAGGCGGCGAGCAGCAGGGCCAGGGCCAGGGCGAAGATGGTGACCGAGACGCTGAAGACGGCGGTGACCTGGATCGAGTGCAGGTAGTTGGGGTCGCGGAACAGCGCCTGGAAGTTGTCGAGCCCGACGAAGCGCGAGGTGAAGCCGAACGGGTCCTCGCGGCGGACCGATTGCCAAAGCGCCTGGGCTGCCGGCCAGATGAAGAAGACCAGGGTGATGAGCAGCTGTGGCGCCACCAGGAGGTAGGCGATCCACATCTGGTTGAAGGTGACGTTCTTCAGCATGGCGGGCGGCTTTCAGGCGTGCGAGGCCCCGGCACGAGCGGGTGCCGGGGCCGGTTGCGCGCCTAGTGCCGGGTCAGCTGGCGTTGGCGTCCTCGAAGCGGCGGAGCAGGGTGTTGCCCGCTGCTGCCGCGTCGTCGAGCGCCTGCTGGGCACTCTTCGTGCCGTTCCAGACGGCCTCGAGTTCGTCGTTGATGACGTCGCGGATCTGCACGAAGTTGCCGAAGCGCAGGCCCTTGGAGTTGGGCGTCGGCGGGTTGAGGTTGAGCTGCTCGACCGAGATGTTGGTGCCGGGCTCCTCCTCGTAGAAGCCGCTCTCCAGGGTCAGCTCGTAGGCGGCGGTGGTGATCGGCACGTAGCCGGTCGACTGGTGCCAGTGGGCCTGTACCTCGGCCGATGCCAGGTAGTCGAAGAAGGCGGCAACGGCCGCGTATTCCTCGGCGGGCTTGCCCTGCAGCACCCAAAGCGTGGCGCCGCCGATGATCGAGTTCTGCGGTGCCGCCTCGATGTCGTCGTAGTAGGGCAGCATGCCGACGCCGAACGCGAAGTCGGCCTGCTCCTTGATGCCGCCGTAATAGGCCGAGCTGTTCAGCCAGATCGAGCATTCGCCGGTGGTGAACAGCGGCAGGCTGTCGCCCCGTCGGCCGCCGTAGCGGAACAGGCCTTCCTGGCTCCAGTTGCCGATCTGCTCGATCAGGCGGGGCACCACGGCGTTCTCGTGGAAGACGAATTCGGTATCGAGGCCGGCGAAGCCGTTCTCCTCGGTGCCGATCGGCTCGTCGTGCCAGGCGCTCATGTTCTCGACCAGCACTCAGGACTGCCAGCCGAAAGAGAGGCCGCATTCGGCGGCACCCGAATCGACGATCTGGCGGGAGAACTCGCCCACCTCGTCCCAGGTGCGGGGCGGCGTCTCGGGGTCGAGCCCGGCGGCTTCGAAGTGGTCCTTGTTGTACCAGAGGACGGGCGTCGAGCTGTTGAACGGCATCGACAGCAGTTCGCCGTCGGTGGTGGTGTAGTAGCTGGCGACGGCGGCGACGAAGTCGTCGACGTCGAAGTCGTAGCCGGCATCGATCATCAGGTCCTGGACCGGGTAGATCGCACCGCGGGCGGCCATCATGGTGGCCGTGCCCACCTCGAAGACCTGGACGATGTGCGGCTGCTCGCCGGCCCTGAAGGCCGCGATCGCGGCGTTCATCGTCTCGGTGTAGTTGCCCTTGTAGATGGCTTCCACCCGGTAGTCGTCCTGCATCGCGTTGAAGTCGTCGACGATCTCGTTGAGCGCGTCGCCGAGCTGGCCGGTCAGCGCGTGCCACCACTGGACCTGGGTCTGTGCGTTGGCGGCGGTCGGGGCGAGCGAGGTGCTCATCAAAAACGCGGCCGCGGTGGCGGCGACGAGGTGCTTGGTTCGCATGGTCGTCCTCCTTGCTTCCCCTCGAGCGGGGGGCTCCCTGTATCCGGGATGATGCCTAGGCGTCGTCGATCACGCAAGGATGACAAGCTGGTGACAGTCATCACGATCGTGATCGGGCCCAGGGCTCGATCACCCGGCCGGCGGCGGCAAGAGCGTCGCCCTGGTCGTGGGTGACCAGCAGCACCGGCAGGCCGGTGGCCCGGGCGCGCTCCAGGACGAAGTTGCGGATTTCGGCGCGCAGGTCGGAATCGAGGCTGACGAAGGGCTCGTCGAGCAGGAGGGCGCGGGGCTCGGCCAAGAGGCAGCGGGCCAGCGCCGCACGGCTCTTCTGGCCGCCCGAAAGCGTGCGCGGGTCGCGGTCGCCCAGGCCCTCGAGGCCGACTTCGGCCAGCGCCGCTTCGGCCTTGCCCTGGCGGATCTTGCGGCCTTTGACGTGGCGGGGGATGGCGAAGACCAGGTTGCCGGCCACGCTCATGTGCGGGAAGAGCAGCGGTTCTTGCAGCAGCAGGCCGAGGCGGCGCTGCTCGGGCGGCAGCTGGTCGAGTTCTTGGCCATCGAGGGTGAGGCGGCCCCGGCCTTCGAGGCCCTTGGGCAGGGTGCCGGCGATCCAGGCGAGCAGGCTGGATTTGCCGGCACCGGAGGGACCCATCAGGGTCACGATCTCGCCTGAGGCGACGGTGAGGTCGAAGGCCTCGAGCAGGGTGTGGCTGCCGGCTTCGATGGTGACGTTCTCGAGGACGAGGCCGCTCATCGGCCAAGGCGCCGGGCGGCGAGTAGCGCCAGGAGCGGGAGCAGGGCCAGGACGATGCCGGTGGCGGCGGCCAGCCTTCGGTCGCCACCCTGGGCGAGCGTCACGGCTTCCGTCGCGAGCGTGGTAACCCTGCCGCCGCCGGCGAAGAGGGTGGGGAGGTAGAGGGCGACGCTGACGCTGATGCCGACGGCGAAGGCCAGGGCCAGGGGGGCTTTCAGGAGCGGCAGCTTGATTCGCCAGAAGGTGCTCCATGGGCCGTGGCCGAGACTTCGGGCCATGGCGGAGAATCGCGGGTCGAGGTTGGCCCAGCTGTCGGCAACGAGCAGCGCCGTATAGGGGAGGACGAAGAGCAGGTGGGCGAGGATGACGGGCAGGAGGCCGGGGGTGAAGCCCATGACCAGCAGCAGGACCTGCAGGCCGAAGAGAAAGGCGATCTGCGGCACGACCAGCGGCAGCCAGAGCCAGAGGGGTGGGGTGGAGCGGCCGGTGGTCTCCAGCCAGAGGAGGACGACGGCAAGCGCGATCAGGGCCGTTGTCGTGGCAATCAGCGCCGTGGTGCCGGCGTTGGCGAGGAGGTCGGGAGCGCGGTTTCGCCAGAGGTCGAGATGGAGGATGGCGGGGAGCGGATCGGGGAAGCGCCAGGGCCCGGCCACGGACCAGAGGGCGAGGACGACGAAGGTCAGCGCCAGGAAGGCGAGGAGCAGGGTGGTGGCGAGGTCGCCGGCCCTGGCCAGCCAGCGGGTCGTTCGGGGTGTGGGGCCTGCCCCGAGCCAGGCCCTGAAGGCGAGGCCGGCTAGGCGGGCACCAACGAGATACGTGACAT
>SLRI01000127.1 GCA_007131045.1 Rhodospirillales bacterium | reverse complement strand
TCCGCTGGGCCAGGACCGCCGCATCCTCGTGGACCTCCGGCCGCCCGCTCATGGGGTGCGGCCGAGGTCGTCGAGCCCCTCGTCCGGCCGGAAGCGCTCGCCGTGCGCCTCTGCCAGTTCCCGGAGCCGCTCGCGGACCGCATCGAGGCCCCTGTCGCGCGCGTACTTCGCCGGCCCGCCGCGGAACGGGGCGAAGCCGGTGGCGAAGATCATCGCCCCGTCGAGCAGGTCGGCATCCTCGACCACGCCCTCGCGCAGGCAGGCGGCGGCGGTGTTGACCATAGGCAGGATCAGCCGATCGGTCATGGCCTCCTCCGACGCGCCGCTGTCCTCTTCCTTTCGGCCTTTCTGCTTTTGCAACTCGCCGTCCTTCCAGGCGTAGAGTCCCTGGCCGGATTTGCGGCCGAGATCGCCCTTCTCGACCTTCTCCCGGAACCACCCGGGCGGCTCGGGCAGGTCGCCGCCGAGGCGGTCGCGCAGCATCGAGAGCACCTCGAGGCAGATGTCGAGGCCGACCCGATCAGCCACCTCGATCGGCCCCATCGCCATGCCGAACTCCTCGGCCGCACGGTCGATGGCCTCGGGCTTCACCCCTTCGTCGAGCAGCAGCATCGCCTCCATCAGACAGGGCGTGAGGATCCGGTTGACGAGAAAGCCCGGCGCACTCCTGACCGGCACGGGCAACCGATCGATCCGCCGGCAGAGTGCCCGCGCCGTCTCGAGCGCCGACTCGTCAGCCTGGTCGTGGCTGACCACCTCGACGAGCTGCATCTTGGCCACCGGATTGAAGAAGTGCAGCCCGACCAGCCGCCCCGGCCGCTCGAGTCCCTCGCGCAGGCTCTCGAGCGGGATGCTCGAGGTGTTGGTGGCGAGCACCGCGTCCTCTTTCATCCTGGGCTCGAGCTGGGCGTAGACCTTGCGCTTGACGTCGGTCTTCTCGGCGATCGCCTCGATCACGAGGTCGGCCGCAGTCACGCCGTCGCCGGCGAAGTCCGGGATCAGCCGGTCCCTGGCGTCGCGAAACTCGCGGCCCTTGGCGGTTTTGTCCTCGAACAACGCCGCAGCACGGCCGATGGCCTTGGCCAGCATCTCGGGCTCGAGGTCGGTGAGGCTGACGCTCAGGCCGCGCAGCGCGCACCAGGCCGCGATGTCGCCGCCCATGGTCCCGGCACCCACGACATGCACGTGCCGGATCGGCCGCTCGCCGACCTTGCCGAGCCGCTTCATGCGCTCGCGCAGCATGAACACCCGGATCATGTTCTGCGCCGTATCGCCCACCATGAGCTCGGCGAAGGACTTTATTTCCGCCTGCTGCATGGCCGCGGCATCGCCGCCATGCGTCTCCCAGAGATCGATCAGCGCGTAGGGTGCCGGGTAGTGCTGCGGCCGGGCGCGCTTCTCCGCCTCTGTCCGCATCCGCTGGGCGGCGAGCTTGCGCGCGGGCAAGGTCGCCATCGCCGAGGCCCGCCAGCCGCGGGCGTCGTGCTGCAGCTTGCCGGCGATGGCGGCCGCGACCGCGGCCTCCACGTGCCGCGCTTCGACCACGGCGTCGACCAGACCCAGGCGAAGGGCCTTGCGCGCCGGCACCGGCCGGCCGGTCAGCATCAGCTTCATCGCCTCGGTCGGATCGATCAGGTCGGTGAGGCGAAACGTGCCGCCGGCACCCGGATGCAGGCCGAGCAGCACCTCGGGCGTGCCGAGCCGCGCATCCGGCAGGGCGAGCCGCAGCTTGAAGGCGAGCGCCAGCTCGAGCCCGCCGCCGAGACAGACGCCGTGCAGGACGGCGATGGTCGGCATCTTCAGGGCGGCGATGCGGTCGATCACCCGGTGAAACGCGCGCAGTCGCTCCTCGACGTCGGCGACACTCTTGGCCTCGGGAAACTCGCGAATGTCGGCGCCGACGGCAAAGCCACCGGGCTTGCCCGAGCGCAGCACGAGCCCCTTGGGCGGCTTCGCCTCCATGGCGCCCATGAGCTCCTCGAGCTCGCCGAGACCGGCTCGAGAAATCGTGTTGGCACTCTCGCCCTTGCGGTCGAAGACCAGCCAGGCGACGCCGGCCTCGTCCCGCGCGAGCCGCCAGTTCGCGGTATCGCGTTCCGGCTCGCCCTTCGGCCCCAGTTCCAGATCGCGCTCCGCGATCTTGCTCCAGACGGGTTTCTGCATGGCCGGCCTCACACGGTTTCGAGGAGCATGGCACCGGCCTGGCCGCCGCCGATGCACTCGGTGGCGAGCCCGCGGCGCCGGTTCAGGCGGTGCAGGGCGTTGACCAGGTGCAGCACGATGCGGTTGCCGCTGGTGCCGACCGGATGGCCGAGGCTGATCGCCCCGCCGTCGACATTGAGCCGGTCGCGCGCGATGGCGCCGAACGGCTGGTCGAGCTCGAGCACCTCGCGGCAATAGGCCTCGTCCTCGAAGGCGGCGAGACAGGCCAGCACCTGGGCCGCGAACGCCTCGTTCAGCTCCCAGAGCTCGATGTCGTCACGCCCCAGCTCCCGGCGCCGCAAGAGGGACGAGGCCGCGATCGTCGGACCAAGCCCCATGATGGAAGGGTCGAGAGCTGCCCATTCGCTGTCGAGAATCCGCGCCCGCGGCTGCAGGCCATGCCGCTCGACCGCGTCTTCCGACGCGAGGATGGTCCACGAGGCACCGTCCGTGATCTGGCTGCTGTTGCCGGGCGTGACCTTGCCGTAGGGCTTCTCGAAGGCGGGCTTCAGCTCGCCGAGCTTGTCGGCCGAGCTTTCCGGCCGGACCCCGTCGTCGTGATCGTAGAGCGTGCCGTCGGCGGCGATCATCGGCGTCACCTCGCCCGCGAGCCAGCCCTCGCGCTGAGCACGAGCGAGGCGGTTGTGGCTCTCGGCTGCGTATTCGTCGGCGGCGCGCCGCGAGATGTCGAAGAGGTGGCCGATCATCTCCGCCGTCTGGCCCATGTTGAGCTCGACGATCGGATCGGTGAGCCCGCGCTCGAGCCCGATCACCGGCTTGGCGAAATCCGGACGCAGGTCGGCAAAGAGCCGCGTCTTCTCCCAGGTCGACTTGGCGGTGGCGAACCGGCCGAACCATTCGGTGGCCTCGCGGCGCAACACGAGCGGAGTGTGAGACAGGGCATCGGTGCCGCCGGCCAGCACCAGATGGGCCTTGCCGCTCTCGATCCGGCGAAAGGCGGTGTCGATGGAGAGCATCCCAGAGCCGCAATTGATCTGCACGGTGAAAGCCGGCATGGCAGCACCCATGCCGAGCCTGAGGGCTGCGATCCGGGCCGGGTTCATCTCGTCGGCGATGACGTTGACGCAGCCGAGCACGACC
>SLRI01000069.1 GCA_007131045.1 Rhodospirillales bacterium | reverse complement strand
TCGAAGGCGAGAGACGTCGCTTGCATCGGCTTCCTCCTCGCGTTCAGCGCTTGCCGGGCTCGGCGATGCCCGGATCCGTGCCGATGCCGGCCAGGATCTCGGCCACGTGATAGACCCGCACAGTCGAGCCCTCGCGCTTGAGCTTGCCCGCCATGTTCATCAGACAGCCGACATCGCCGGCGGCGACCACCTCGGCCCCGCTCGCCTCGATGTTTTTCGCCTTGTCTGCGACCATCTGGCTGGAGACCGCCGGGTACTTGACGCAGAACGTGCCGCCGAAGCCGCAACAGGTCTCGGCTTCGCCGAGCTCGACCAGATCGACCCCGGGAATGCTCAACAGCAGTTGCCGCGGCTGCTTCTTCACCTTCAGCTCGCGCAGGCCCGACCAGCTGTCGTGGTAGGTGAGCCGGCCCTTGAAGTCGCTGCTGACCGCCTCCATGCCCTGGACGTCGACGAGAAAGCTCACCAGCTCGTGGCAGCGGGCCGCCAGCCGCTCGGCTCTGAGCCGGTTCTCGGGCTCGTTCTCGAAGAGCTCGGGCAGATGCTTGGCCAGCATCCCGCCGCAGGAGCCGGACGGCACCACCACGTAATCATAGCCCTCGAAGCTGTCGAGGATGGTCCGCGCAATGGCTCGGGTGGTCGCCCGATCGCCGCTGTTGAAGGCCGGCTGGCCGCAGCAGGTCTGGCCCGCCGGCACCTCGACGTCGCAGCCCGCCGCCTCGAGCAGGCGGATGGCGGCGAAGCCCACCTGCGGGCGAAAGAGGTCCACCAGACAGGTGACGAACAGCGCCACCCGCGGCCGCGCGGCAGAGCGGGCGTCGCCATCGGCACCGGCATCGCTCGGGCGCGGCCGGCTCGCCATCGTCTCGGGCGGTGCGGTAGCGGTGTCGGCGGACATGGAGCTCCCTCGGCGGCGGTCGGGCCCTCGGCGGCAGGCGGGCTCAGAGGCCGGGGCGCCACCCGGCTCAGCTCGCGGGCACCGCCGCCCGTGGCAACATCAGGTAGTAGCTGCCGCGACTGTTCATATGGCCTGCGACGAACGCCGCCAAGTCCCCGGTGCCCCAGAAGACGTCGCCGCGCACCCCGCCGCGAATGGCGCCGCCGGTGTCCTGGGCGATCATCAGCCGCCGGAAGGGCTGCTCGCCGTCCGGGAAGGGTGCCGTGGTCTCGAGCCAGATCGGCGCACCATAGGGGATGAAGCGGCGATCGACGGCGAGTGACCGTTCGGGCTGCAGCGGCACGCCCTGGGCACCCAAAGGCCCCTCGAGCGCATCCGCCTCGCCGAGCAGCGTGAAGAAGACGTAGGACAGGTTCTTGTCCATGATCTCCTCGGCGCGATCCGGGTTGGCCCTGAGCCAGGCATCGATGGTCTGCAGCGACACTTCCTCGCGGGTCAGCGCCCCCATCTCGATGAGGTCGCGGCCGATCGCCCGGTAGACGCGGCCGTTCTGATCGGCATAGCCGACCCTGAGCAGGCGGCCGTCGGCGAGCCGCACCAGGCCCGAGCCCTGAATCTGCAAGAAGAACTTCTTGATCGGATCGTCGACCCAGACGAACTCCAGCTCGCGCCCGTCCAGCGATCCCCGCTCGATCTCGCCGCGGCTGTAATAGGGCTCGAGCCGATTGCCGACGAGCCGGCCGCGCACCTGCTCGCCGGCGAAATCGTCGGAGAACTGGCCGAGATCGACGGCGATGATGTCACCGGGCGCCCGGCGCAGCGGTACGCCGCCCGGGATCGGCGCCAGGTCGCCGTCGAGGAGAGGCTCGAAATAGCCGGTGAACAGCCCCTCGCTGCTGCCCTCGCCGATCACCCGGTAGGGCTGAAACCACGTCTCGAAAAAGCCGCGCGCCGCCGCGTCGTCGATCGCCCCGGGCTGGCCGAGTTCCGCCGCAGCGCGACAAATCGCCTGCCAGTCGGCGTTGCTGCCGGTGCGCGGGTCGCTGCCGAAGGCATTGGCGGGATCACGCCGCAGGATCGGCGCGCAGGAACGACCGAGAGCGGTGATCGCCTCGCCCGCCGCATCGTCCCGCCAACCGTTCAAGGCGTCGAACGACGCGGGCTCGAGTTCGAAGGGCGGCAGTGGCTCCGGCTCCGGGCGCTCGCACGCGGCGAGCAGGACGGCCGCGGCCACGAGGCCGAAAGACGCGAGGCGCATGGGCGGAGCCCCCAAACAGGCGTGCGGGTCAATCAGGCGTGCGGGTCTCGACCAGCTGCCAGTTCGGATCGTCGGTTCGCGTGTCGCGGGCGAAGGTCCAGAGATCGGTGAGCTCGGCGATCTGCGAGGCGTCGCCGTCGACCACGTTGCCCTCGGCATCGCGGGTGGCGTTGATCTGCTCGGTCACGAATTTGACGGTGAGCTTGGCATAGGGCCCGTCCATGCCGGCCTCGGCGACCTCGACGGAACGCATCGCCACGATCTCGGTGGTCAGCTTTTCGCCGGCGGCCTCGCGCTGGTCGATCGCCGCACTGAAGCTGTCGTAGACGGCATCGGCCAGGAGCGGACGCAGGGTCGACTTGTCGCCGTTGGCAAAGGCGTCGAGCACCATGCCGAAGGCGGCCCGCGCACCGCCGAGGAAGCCCTCGAGGTCGAAATGCGGATCGGCGAGACGAATGTCGGTCAGCCCCTTTTTCAAACCCTCGTCCTTGATGTCGGCGAAAACGGGCTCCACGTCATCGCGCTGTGCATGCCGATCCGGCAGCTTGACGACGTTGTCGGGCGCCTGCTCTTCCTGCTTCTTCTCCGAGGTCAGGAACGGATTGGTTCGCCGCCGTTCGTTGCCGGTTCGCTTGCCGAGCACGCTGCGCAGTCGAAAGGCAATGAACGCCGCGACCATGGCGAAGAAAATGATATCGATGAAGGCGAAGCTCTGGGACATGGTCCTCGATCGCGCGGGCCTGAGGAGGTGACGAAACCGTACAACTAGGGCCGGTGCACGGTGGCTTAAAGGTGCAGTCCCTTATATAAGGTCGACGGCTGAAAAACAAACCGCTCCGTCGCGCCTGAAGCCTACCTTCTCAGGACCGGCCCCGGACTTCGATCGCCCCGCGAGCGACACCTCCTAGACCCTTCGCCTCCATTGCCGAAAGCGTGATGTCACCCGTCCTCCTGCTCTTTCTCCTCTTCATCCTGGTGCCGCTGGCCGAGGTCGGCGTGTTCATCGAGGTGGGCGGCCTCCTCGGCGTCTGGCCGACCCTGGCACTCTGCCTGTTGACCGCGGCCATCGGCACGCTCTGCATCCGATGGCAGGGCTTCAACCTGATCGACCGGGCAAAGCGCCAACTCGAAGCCGGCGAGGCGCCGGT